>CAVFXO010000031.1:0-20090 GCA_963626825.1 bacterium
GCGAAATTTGTCATATATTTGCAGTGTATTACTACACTAATACACTGCAAGGGGGGTGTAATGCACTGCAAGGGCCGCAAGGGGGGCGTAATACACTGCAGGGGCTGCACGGGAGGCGTAATACACTGCGAGGGGAGGCTAATGCAACGCCTCGAATGTATGACCTGAGGGAAATAATACAAATGTGTTTTGATATGATAAAAGTTAACAATCTCAGTTATTCTTACGGGCACCAGGAGGTGCTGAAGAATATTTCTCTGGAGCTTCGTCCGGGCAACATCTACGGACTTCTCGGAGAAAACGGAGTAGGAAAGACCACTCTTCTTACTCTTCTGTGCGGGCTCAAGAAGCCCCAGGCCGGAACGATAGACATTGACGGTCTCAAGCCATACGACAGGAAGCCGGAACTGCTCGACCAGATCTATTATCTCAGCGAAGACGTTCCGGAGATCTCGATGCTTCCGGAAGAGTTCGCTGCCAATTACGGCAAACTTTGGAGCAGATTCTCGGCGGAGACTTTCAATGAACTCCTCGCCATCTTCGAGGTGCCGAAGGACCACAGGATGGACCGTATGTCCACCGGCCAGCTCAAGAAAACCCACATTTCGTTCGCATTGGCCAGCGGAAGCAGATTCATTCTTATGGACGAACCGACGAACGGGCTCGACATCCCGTCGAAGGCGCAGTTCCGCAAGGTTCTGATGCAGTTCACGGCAGAGGACGCCACCATCGTCATCTCCACGCACCAGGTAAAGGACCTCGAGAACGTGATCGATCCTGTGATAATCCTGGACAGAAGGGACGTGCTTCTGAACGCAAGCCTGGAGCAGATCTCTGCCAAGCTGTATTTCGACTACGGTTCGCAGCCTCGTCCCGACGCTCTGTACAGCGAGCTGATCCCGGGCGGATGCATCCAGGTTCTGCCTAACATAGAAGGCCTTGACAGCAAGGTGAATATCGAGGCTCTCTCGAACGCCGTACACCAGAACAAGGACTGGTTCAAGGCGGTATTTTCAGATGATAACAAATAGGGGAGGAACGCGTTATGAACAATACATTTAACTTCAGAAGATTCGGAAAATATTACGTCAGCGACCTTCGCGGCGTATTCAATGACAATTGGCTCACAGTCCTTCTCACCGCTCTGGGCGGCGTGATGGCATACCTGTTCTGCGGCACCATACAGCTCATCGCGGACGGCGCCTGGGGCTCGTACGGCTTGATCGGAAGGTTCGTGACCTTCCTGGTGCTCTTCGTCATACTTCTCATAATTGCGCCTGCCAAGGAATACGGCGTCCTCACCGAGAAGCGCCGCGGCAGCTTTTATCTGCTTCTCCCGGCCTCACCTTTCGAGAAGACCCTCTCGATGATACTCAACGTGGTCATTCTCACTCCGTTGGCATTCCTGGCGATAGCGCTCTCCGCCGACGCACTGCTGTGTCTAGTCGATCCGGGCTGCGGAACCACATTGGCATCGGAGATATTCTCCGGCAGCGAGCTGGTCGAAGGATTCAACGAGATGACTGATTACGGTACCGGTCTTCGTTCCGGAGATCTGCTCTGGAGCGGTGTGATGAATGTGATAACCTATTCACTGGTGTATCTTATCGGTGCGCTGTATTTTAAGAAGAGCAAGGTGGCCAAAACCATACTGTCCCTTATCGGTCTGATGCTGGTATTCATTCTGTTTGCCTGCCTCGCAGTGTCGGTGGACTCAGACTGGCTGACCGAATTCGCAGAAGACCCGGATATGTCCCTGTCGCAGATAAGGACCGTGGGATATGTGGTCAACACTGTGATCATCCTGGCCCTCTGCGCCTGGACATACCTGAGAGTCAAGACTTTAAAGCATTAGCGTTATGGAGTTCAATTCTAACAAGCCTATCTATCTGCAGATAGCGGACACCATCAGCGAGCAGATCCTTTCGGGCCAATTGGCCCCTGACGACAGGGTACTCTCGGTGCGCGAATACGGCGTGCAGATCGGTGTGAATCCGAACACCGTAATGCGCAGCTACGAGAAGCTCACCGACGATGGAATCATCTACAACAAGCGAGGAATCGGCTACTTCGTGTGCCCGGACGCCCGTGAGAAGGTGCTTGCTGCGCTGAGAGACGAATTCGTCAGCTGCCAATGGCCCGAGGTCCTTCGGAAAATCCGTCTGCTAGGCCTTGATATAGAGACACTTCCGCGTTAATGGATATCCTTCCGTTAGAACTTCTGCAGGAAGTCGATCAGGTTCTGGTCGCGGGAGAGGCAGAGCTTCTTGCGAAGGCGGTAGCGCGTCATCTCCACGCTGCGGAACGTCAGGTTCATAAGTGGGGCTATCTCTTTGCTTGAAAGCCCCATCTTAAGATAAGCGCAGAGCTTCTTGTCGCCGAGGGTGAGTTCCGGATAGCTGTCCGCCAGTCTCGTCAGGTATTCGTCATATACGATGTCGAAATTCTTCTCGAACCGCTTCCAGTCCTCGTCGTGACGGATGTTGATGTCGATCCCGTCTCTCATCTTCGAGATCTGGGCGAGCACCTTCTCCGGCTTCTCCTCCGTTCTGACCATCTTTTCCATTTTGTCCAGTTCCTTCTGAATATCAATGAGTTCCTCGTTCTTCCGGAGAAGATTCATCGTGGAAGTAGCCAGCTCGTTTACTTTCGTGAGAAGGTCTTCCTTCATCTTCTTCTCCTCCAGCTCCTTTTCCTTTTTGGCCGTCTCCTCCGCCAGCCGGTAATAATAGAGCCGGCGCACGGTAACCGTGACGGCGTAAACGAGCAGCCCCAGCAGGATGACATAGCAGGCCAATGCCCACCAGGACAGATACCACGGCCATCTGATATGGAACTTTATGCTGCTTTCGACCGTCTGCCCGGTGTTGAGATTGTGGGCGCGGACCTTGAAGATGTGATCTCCGAAGGGGAGCCGGGTATAATCTTTGGTGCCGCTCAGGCTCGCCGGCGACCAGTCGGAGTCATAGCCCTCAAGCATGCAGCTGTAGGTTACTGCACTGCTCATCCGCTGTTCTATCATCCTGAACGTGAACCTGAGCGTGGTCTGTTCCGGAGAAAGCGTGAGCTCTGGAAGTGTGGCTGCGGAGTAATTCTGCATGATAATGTGCTCCCGGGGACCTTCTATGCTTGCCACAGTCTTGATTATAAGCGGGTTGTACTTGGCCTCCCGGTTCTTTAGGGTGTTCGTGCTGATGATCGAGAATCCGTTTTCGGTATTGATCAGTATCTTTCCGTTTTCGAGGTAGAGGGTGCTCTCGAAGCCGAGTGGACGTTTGCCGACCAGATATTTGAGGGACAGTGAATCGATCTGGTATCGGCCTTCCTTATCTCTGTACCCGAGGGCCTGAAGCGAGCCGGAAGAGTAGAAGTCGTTACCGTCGGGAAATTGAAAGAGTGTGGTGATGATAGGGGAGAAGTTGAACCGCGAATTGAGGCTGTCCACAGGGAAGGCCGTCTGGAGATTTTCGTCGTACGAATAGAAACCGCCCTCGGTAGAGAAGATCATTTTCCCTCCGACCATATTAGGAATGTTGTTCGCATCTGTCGGAAACCCGTGGTTGGTGCCGAAGTATTCGTGCGAGAGCACTGTGGTGTAATCGTCGTCAAAGGAGATCCGGAAAAGTCCCTTCACCCAGTGCGAAAGCCACATCCTTCCCTTCTCGTCAAAGCAGAACGCCTTGCTGGAATTATCCGACCCCTTTATGAAATGTGACAGGTGCCATCTGCCGCCTGATTTTTTCAATACGAAGAGCCTGTTGTAGCCGCTACCTACCAGCATCTCCGGCTTTCCAGCGGGTGACTCCAGCTTCCAGGCTCCTTCAATGCGGATATTCTGTGTGTGCCCGTCCCCGTATATTATGAACACCCCGCCGTCGTGACAGCAGAAAAGCGAACCGTCGTATTCGCTGAGGCTCCATACCTGGCTCAGTTTGTCGGTTACCTTTCCGTATTCCGATTCCAGGTTCAAAGGGTATGGAGTGGAGAAAAGTCCCTGGTTGGTACCGAGATAAAGCCGGCCCTTCCATATCAGGGAGGCGTATCCCGTGCCGTATATCTGATTGTTCCCGAATAGATCCATCTCGGCGGAGGTGAGGTCTATATAACCGATGCCGTTGTCCAGGCAGGCCCAGACGTTGCCCGACGGGTCGAACCGGAGGCCAAGTACGGTGTTGTTCTCGAATCCCGTGTCCGTGTTCACGTTAAACCATTCGCCGGAGTCCATGTTGAGAATGTAAACTCCATTCGTGACTGTGCCGAAGGCTATTGTGGAACCGTGGGCTGTCGCCGTGTACACGATGTCCCGGCGGAGCGCACGTGTAAACGGAAGCTCTTCCTCGGTCAGAACGCCGTCTTTAAGCCGAAACACACCGTTCTGCTTCGTCACGAACAGCAGCTCCCCGGCTTTCTGCCCGTTGATGATGGCGCATACTCTGGAATCTTTCAGGGTACCGGTTCCGCGAATAGGCACAAGTGCGTTGTCTTTCAGAGCGAAGCAGCCTGCGCCGTAAACATAGAGCAGCAGTTCGTCCTCTATGACGGTGGAGCATAATATTCTGTTCTCGAATGTGTAGGTCTTGATGCTGCGTTCCGCCTGATCTTTAAGAATATATATATGCCTGTCATCCTGGAAGAATATGTCTTCCCCCAGCCTTCCTATGTTCCATATTTCTGAAACCGTCACTCCGAGAGAGTCCAGAAGCGATGTGTATGTTACAGTCTCGCCTCTAAAGGATATCTTTCCAAGTTCATTGGTCGCACCGGCGTAAAGGACGTTTTCCTGCCTGTCATAGTAGAGGGAGCGGGTGTTCGTGCGGTTGTGGTTTGGGATTATCGTCCATTCTTCGGAATCGAAAATCAGGACTCCGTTGTTGTTCGCGAAAAAGGCGATGCCCTCTTCGTTGCATTCTCCGGACCAGTTCTGGGTGCCGGCGCCATAGGCCTGTTTTCCGTAGTAGCGCACGGCCGGGCTGTATGCCTTGACCGTAACGGGGGCCAATGTGAACGTAACCAGCAGCAGAACGGCTGAAATGGACTTGTTGAGTTCGATCATCGGGCGTTTTTTATCTTTGTTGTGGTCGTCGTTTATAGCAAAGTGCTGGTCTGCAGGCATTTGAAAAATTACTATACAAATGGTGACTTTCTCTTTGTTGAGTTTTTGTGAGAGCAAATTTATATATAATGGTGAATTTTATCAATACCTTTGTTTGTTCCATTGTTGGGATGACACTAAATAATAATAACTGAATCATGAAAGAAACGAAGTTTATCGGGAAGTCGAGTCGGTACTCTTCTCCTGAGGTTAAGGTTCTCCACCTTGATGCTGAAAAGGTGTTCGCAGACAGCGGCAACAGCTGGTACAGCAGCGAAAGCAACGATGCGAATATCGGCTGGTCATATTCAAATGATGAAAGTTGGGACTAACTTAAAATGCGCGTGATTATGAAAAGAATTCAACTCTACTCCATTTTGAGTTTTGCGGCTATTTCTGCTGCCCTTGTTTCTTGCCAGAAAGAACAGACTACATCTTCGCCTGCATTCTATGTGAAGGCTGTTCCTACAGTTACCAAGGCTACATTCGCTGACGGAGAGGGCATGTCCTGGGAAGACACGGACTATTCTCTTTTCCGTATGGTCGCTGGTACGGACATTTCACCCCTGAACGTATCCACTGCAAAAAGTGTTTCGATAGACTCCAAGGGAGTGGCCACATTCGCTTTTGACGCTGCTCCGGCAGAGGGTTCGACCGTATCATTTTTCTACGGCCCCGGAACCAATCTGGAATTTGACTTCAAGTCGGTCCAGAATCAGAGCGCGCCCGGTAAGATCGATGCTGCCAATCTTTGTTTTAAGGCAGTAGACGTCAATGTCACGGAGACTTCTGCAGCACCTTCTATGCAGCTGGTGGGAAGCGTTCAGCGTTTTCTCATTTATTCTTCTACCGGCAAATACGCAGCCGAGAAGGTCGAGTCCGTTAAAATCACCTCATCCAGTGAAAATGTGACCGGACTTATCGGATATAACGGCCTCGGACAGCCACGAAGGAGCCCGGGCGCCGAGTATGGCGCCGCCGAAACTGAGACTATCATCTGGTACGGCTCGAAATCTGCGACCGTCAACGTTACCAATCCTGCTGCCATAGAGGCGAAGGACAAGGAATCCACCAAGGGTAAGGGCATCTACATCTCCCTTCCTGCCGGCACCATCTCATCTTACACCTATCAGATCACTACCGATAAGGCCGAGTACACTCTTACTTCCACGAGTGCCAAGACTTACGAAAACGGTAAGGTTTCCAATGTGTTCATAAACCTGGAGAATGCCTCTGTTGTACGTGGAGAGAAGGGAAGCGTAGTTCCTGAAGTTAAATATGTAGGTGGACTTCCTGATACATTTACTCTTAATGCGTATGCCTCTACCGATCAGGGCATAAGTTACTGGTACGCCACCGTTGACGGAAACACCAGGGAGAACCGTGTGGAATCCGCATATGACGGCACCATCTTCTACTCGACCGAGAATGTGAAGTTCACTGTGACTGACGAGAACGGCGCCGAGGTGGACTGGATCAGCTGCAAGTACAAGACCGGCGATACCTGGTGGCTTGTGACTTACACTGCGAACGAGACCGGAGCCGAGCGCACTGCAAACATCACCGCTACATACAAGATTCCGGGCTACATCGTCACTCCGGCCACCAAAACGGTGAAGGTGATCCAGCCTGCGAAACAAGAATAAGATATAATAATAACATAATACACTGAAATTATGAAGTTTACCAATTTAGAAGAAAGGAGTTCATACACATCTCCTGAAGTCAAGGTTCTAAGCCTTGGCGTAGAAAAGGTGTTTGCTTCGTCTGAAACCGGCGGCATTTGGGACGATGCCGGCAAGTCTTCCGGCGATTTTATCATCGGGAATGATTATTATGACGAATTTGAATAGGAGGGCCAGATTATGAAAAAGACGATGAAAATTTGGACAGTTGCTCTGGCTGCATCAGTATTATCTTTCGCGGCCTGCTCTGAGAAACTCGACCCTGCAGCGCAGAATGCCACCAGAACTATCAATCTTACAGCCAATGTGGAACTCGAGGATGCCGGTTCGGCCATCTCTACTAAGGCCAATTGGGCTGACGGCAAGGGCCTTCAGTGGGATGCGGCTGACGCTACGAAGCTCGGCCTTATCGACAATAAGGGCGGGGTCAATGCTTCTACAGCTATGACTATCGCTTCTGACGGCACGGCTGTCTTTACCGGAGAAGTGAAATCCGAGGCCACAAAATTCCTGGCAAGTTATCCGAAAGTTAACGCCGGAGCGAATGACGGATGCTCCACCATCTATTTCAATATCGCTTCCGCCCAGACTCAGGCTGTGGCCGGCGCTATGGAAAGCGCTGACGGCAAGGTCGCAATGGTCGGCAAGGCTCCGATAGAACTTGGCACAGCTACCGAGTATTCGGCTTCGATGAGGATGGTCTCATCCCTTGCGCGCTTCCTGGTATATTCTACCGAAGGCAAGACTGACAAAGTGAAATCTGTTTCCGTTACTTCTGACGTGGCCATTGCCGGTGTGAGAGTGGCCATCGTAAACTGGTCAAATGAAGGAAATTACGAGTTTAACGGCGGTGAAGTATCCAAGACTGCGACTGTGACGCTCGGAGAAACGTTCGACCTTAGCGGCATCACTTCAAAGGATAACACGAAGGGCATCTACCTCGGCCTTATCCCGGCCAATTCTGCCACCACGACCTACACAGTGACCACAGATAAGGGCGCCTACACTTTCACTGCGACCAAAGCAGTGGAATTCAAGGCTGGAACTATCCACAATATCGCACTTAATCTGGACAGGGGAACGTTTGCGTCAACTGACAATGAAGTGATCTTCGCCCCAGGTGTAACTGCTGATCAGGGAGTCAACGCTGATGAACATAAACTGTATCTTGGCATTACTACAGCGACTTGTGGAGGCGAGTCCGTTAAGATGAGTGCTGATGACTGTGTTCTTGTGGCTATCGGCGAGGACGGAAATGTCGCTTCCTGGGTCGAGCCTTTCTGGGAGAATACTAATAATTTCAATCTCGGAATCAAGATCTCGAAAAATAAGACCACTTCTGCACGTGCCGCGAAGGTTTATATGGAATATAAGGGCACCAGGTCCAAGAACTGGATCAATGTCCGTCAGGACGCCGGCACAGGACTTCCTACCATCGTTCCTACGCTTTCTGACGCCTATACGACTGAAATTGCCTACGGCGGAGAGACTGTCGAAAATGCTGCGACCCTTTCACTTACAGTTGACGGTGAGGCCAAGAGCGGTGCCGATGTAGACGCATACCTTACTAATCTTACCATTTCCTGCGGTGCTGCCACGGCAAGCTGCAAGAACGGCGTAATCAGTATCGTCTTCCCTGAGAATACTACCGCTAACGCGAAGACCTATACCCTCAGCGTGAAGTCTGAGGACGGCAGCGCTACACAGGAATTCACCCAGGCAGCGAACCCTGGCGGCGAGACACCTTCTCATACTTTCTCATACACATTGTATAACAATGTTGCCGACAAGTCAACCGGCACGGGCTTTGGCCCTGGTGCAGGCTCGGTGGGAGACTATTATCGTTTCGAAAATGTGACGATTGACGGCACGTCATATCCTGCCGGCGAGGCACTTAAGAACTTAAGTACAAGTGAACTTGGACAGGAGATGCTGAATTATGCGTTCTCTTTCCTTGAACTTGAATCTACTGAAGTTCAGGTTCCGGGAACTGATCCTGTCACCACTGTCGAGGAGATGAAGAAATTCGTAAAACTCGAGATGTGGAATGATGGCGGCGCTGCAATTTACGTCCGCATAGTTCTCACTCAGAACACTTCCGGAGCACGTCGTACCTTCAAGATCCAGACTAAGGACGGAAGCGGCAACGTGCTTTCTACCATTGTTTATTTCCAAAATGTTTAAACTTGTAGTTTGATGTTGATGCTCCGGGCTGTTTGCTCCGGGACCTGTGGCCGCCCGTGGCCATCATGAACGGGGGGACCGCCGCGAAGCGGTGGTGGGATGAAGCGAAGCGAAAGGTCTCCGGGGCAAAGCAGCCCGGAGCACAAAGAAATAAATAATATTAAAACAATATAAAAATTTAGCGCATTTGAATAAATGAAAAGACACGCGTCGTTTGTCGTTCTTTTATCGCTGATAATCGGTTTCTGGGAGGGGCAGAATTTTTCTGCCCTCGCCCAGAATGTCAAGGTGAGCGGTGTGGTTACCGACGCCACCACCAGGCAGCCGATTGATTACGCCGCCGTGATCGCCAGAGGTGCAAACATTGTGGTTATGACCGAACCTGACGGCTCCTATGAGATCAGCGTCGCCCCGGGCACAGCCCTCGAGTTCAACTGTTTCGGCTACATCGCCAGAACCGTTACCGTCTCATCTTCGCAGGCCAATCTCAACATCGCTCTTGAAACCGATGCTATATCCTTGGATGCCGTAGTTGCGATAGGTTACGGTACGACCAAAAGAAGCGACGTGACCGGTGCAGTATCATCCATAACTTCGGACGAACTCAAGGCCGCTCCGGTGGCTACCGTTGATCAGGCGATGCAGGGACGTGTGGCAGGTGTGACCGTGAATGCACAGTCAGGACAGCCAGGACAGGCAGCCCAGGTGAGAATCCGGGGAATTGGCACGGTAAACAACTCGTCCCCGATCTATGTGGTGGACGGCGTCATTACGGAGGATATTGGTTTTCTCAATTCCGCCGACGTGGCATCGATGGAGGTGCTTAAGGATGCGTCTTCCGCTGCGATTTACGGATCCAGAGGTGCGAACGGCGTCATAATCATCACCACCAAGAGCGGAAGCGAAGGCAAGGCCAAAGTGTCATTCGACTGCTACGGCGGTGTGCAGAACATCTGGAAGACCCTCGACCTTATGAAAAGGGACGAGTATGTGGAGACGATGGTAAGGATTGGCAATTCAGATGCGGAGCGCAAGGAACTCAAGCGCGGATTCACCTCCTGGCTCAGGACTTACCGGCTTGGGCGCGGTTATTACGCCACCCCGGAGACCTTCAGCTACGAAACGCAGGACACTGATTGGCAGAGCGAAGTCCAGAACAGGAACGCCGCCATTCAGAACTACCATATCAGCGTGGACGGCGGCAGCGACAAGATGAAGTATTCCCTCTCTGCAGGTTATTTCGCGCAGGACGGAACCATCAGGCAGTCCTACTATAACCGCCTCACCCTGCGCAGCAACGCCACCTACGACATCACCAAGCAGCTTCGCCTGGGCACGAACATTTCCTATATCACCTCCAGCTCCCGT
The DNA here is from genome assembly GCA_963626825.1 of bacterium. GTDB lineage: Bacteria > Bacteroidota > Bacteroidia > Bacteroidales > UBA932 > Cryptobacteroides. The sequence goes on from CAVFXO010000031.1 coordinate 10,330, forward strand.
TCGCTCGGGAACAATGCGGAGTATAACGGAGTGCTTTTCCAGGCCATCTCCATGGCACCGTGGGACCCGACCCATTACCCTGAAGGCACGCTCTCGAAGGACGGCGACGACATCAGCGGTAAGATCGCGGCTTCCACCAATTATGCCAATGTCTATAACCCGTTCACACAGATCGAGACCTCGCACCCGAGCAACGGCGATGAGAGGCTTCTGGGCAACGTCTATCTCGAATACAAGCCGTGGGAATGGCTCACGTTCAAGTCTAGCGTAAGTATGAACCGCTATTCATACCAGAACCGCTCATACCGTGAGAAATACAAATTCTCCGACTACGACTCCAATACTAAGAACTCCGTGTCCGCATCGCTGGGCAACAGCACCGAGATGTTCTATGAGAACACCCTTACGTTTGCCCATAAATTCGCCGACAGGCACGACGTCTCCGTGATGGTGGGACAGACCACGGAGGAGTACAACAGCTACGGCCTCAGCGGCAGCGGTTCGACCCTTCTGGTGACCGATCCGAACAGATGGTACGTATCCAACACCACCGAGGACAAGATCTCGAGTGACTCCGTATCCAGGACCCGCCGCCTGTCGTTTCTCGGCCGCGTGTTCTATTCTTACGATAACCGCTACCTTCTCACGGCCAATTTCCGCGCGGACGGTTCGTCCAAGTTCCCGAACAACACATGGGGCTTCTTCCCGTCGCTGGCTCTTGGCTGGAGAATCTCGCAGGAGCACTGGATGGACGATACCAAGGACGTCGTGGACAACCTCAAGCTTCGTCTGAGCTGGGGACAGATAGGTAACGACAAGGTGTCCGACGGCGCATTCGTACAGTCCATTCAGCAGGGCATCACCTTCGTCAGCTACCCTCTGGGCAACACCACCGGCGACTGGTCTTCGACCTATACTCCGGGCGCTGCCGTCATCACCTATGTGAACACCGGCGGAAAATGGGAATATACCGAGCAGATCAACCTCGGACTCGACTTCGGCTTCTGGAACAGCAAGCTTTACGGAAATATCGACGCCTACGTCCGCAACACCTACGATATGCTCCTTAGCGTCAAGGCGCCGTCTGTAGTGGGCAACCTCTACTCGAGCACGATGAATGTCGGTACGGTGAGCAACTCCGGCATAGAGATCACTCTCGGACATGCCAATGCCATAGGCGATTTCCATTACGACCTTAACGGAAACGTCTCCTTCGTGCGCAACCGCCTTACCCACCTTAACGGAGGCGAAAGGGTGCAGGGTTCTTACACGATGTGCGATGAAGGCCTTCCGCTGTACAGCCTCTGGGGCTGGGAGTACGAGGGTATCTACCAGACTGACCAGGAGGCCGTGGATCACCAGTGGGGCGTGACAAGCGTCACTGAACACGCCGGAGATGCGCGCTACAAAGATCAGAACGGCGATGGAATCATCAACACTGACGATATGGTCAGCATTGGCAATCCGTTCCCTTGGCTTTCGTACGGACTCAACTTCACTATGGGCTGGAAGGGGATAGACTTCTCTATGTTCCTCCAGGGAGTTTACGGGAACAAAATCTACAACGCGCTTCGCCGCCAGACCGAGGGCGATGGCCGTCAGGCCACCCTCAGCACCGCGATGCGTGATGTCTGGACCGCCACTTCCACCGATGGAACCATCCCTAATCCGGCAGGATCTTCGCGTAATATGGACGCATCTTCGCGTTTCGTCGAGGACGGCTCCTATCTGCGCCTGAAGAATATTCAGCTGGGCTATACCATTCCGAGCCGCTTCACGCAGAAGTTCCACGTCTCATCCTGGAGGTTCTACGTGTCTGCGAACAACCTTGTCACCCTTACCGGATACAGCGGCTATGACCCTGAGGTCGGCGGGGGAGTGGACTGGGGTAACTACCCGCAGTCACGCACGTTCCTTTTCGGTACATCACTTAATTTCTAGGAGGGCTGAACGATGAAATCAATCAAATTCACGATATTGGCTCTGGCCCTTGTATGTGGCCTGGCTTCCTGCAACGATTGGCTAAAGGAACAGCAGCCCAACGAATCCAAACTGAGCGACTTCTTCATCTCGAAGGACGCCGCGAAGCAGGCCGTGGTGGGCTGTTACGTCCCTATGACATGGAATCTCGGCAGCACCTACTGCAACGAATGGCTCATCGGCGACATCGCATCGGACGACGCCATCAAGGGTGGAGAATACCTTAAGGATATGGCCGACGCGTTCGACATCTGTAAATTCCAGGTGGTTTCGAGCAACAGCCTTCTGGATGCCTTCTATAACGCCCAGTACATTGGCATATCCAGATGCAATCAGGCACTGGAGTCCATCGGCGCTATGGTTTTGCCCGACGATATGACTGAAACCGAGCGCGCACAGATGCTCGGCGAGGCGAAGTTCCTCCGCGCATTCTATTATTTCAGGCTCGTAAGGCTTTTCGGAGGCGTGCCTATGCCGCTCGTCCCTGTGGTAAGCTCCGAGGACTGGAAGATGCAGAGGTCCTCTTCCGATGAGGTCTATGCGCAGATCCTCACTGACCTTCAGGATGCCGAGGCTGTACTTCCGCTTCGCAGCGAATACAGTGCTGACGATCTCGGAAGGGTTACAAAGGGTGCCGCCGAAGCGCTTCTTATGAAGGTGAATCTCTACCTGAAGAACTACTCCGAAGTGCTCAGATGGGGCAAGCTCATCACAGCATCCGGCGAGTACTCCCTGGTGCCGGACTACTTCTCGCAGTTCCTTCTCGAGAACGAGTGGAGCGAGGAGTCCGTCTTCGAGATCAACTACGTCACCGATATGTATTCTGACTACGGCGGATTCGGTTTCACCCGCGGATCCTTCACTCAGATAATGATGCGTCCTCGTTCTGCCAATGTAGGCGGCGTCTCCGGATGGGGCTATGACCGTCCTACCTGGGACCTTTACGCCGAGTTTGAAAGTGGAGACCCACGCAGAGATTGGACTATTCTCGAGCAGCTCCCTACGGAGGTCGAGAACGAGACCGCAGAGATCCATTATGCCAATTATTTCTACAACCGCAAGTACCAGATGGAGTCGTACCCGGCATCCGCTGAGGCTGCTGCCAAGGGACTGCGCTTCGAATTTCCTGACCTGACCCACGCATCCCGCGCCGGGCTCAACTGGAAGGAGATCCGCTACGCTGACGTGCTTCTGATGTATGCCGAGGCCGCGATCGAGAGCGGAACCGAATTGGCCACCGCCAAAGAATATATCAACTCCATCCGTCACCGTGCGAGCGCTTCCCTTCCTGAGGTCGAGGCCACCCGCGAGGCGCTGCGCCACGAGAGAAGGGTAGAATTGGCAATGGAAGGCCACCGCTGGTTCGACCTCTGCCGCTGGGGCATCGCCAAGGAGACGATGAACGCCTACAGGCAGAAGTTCCGTTTGTCCAACTGGGATGCTCTAGTAAAAGATTATCCGTTCATCTCCGGCATAGACAAGTCTCACTTCGAACTTCTCGACGGGGACGATATGTGCGAATTCCAGGACTATCACGTCCTGATGCCTATCCCTCAGGAGCAGATCCGCCTGGCCGGGCTTGAACAGAACGAAGGCTATTAGTCAGTAACTAAAAAACTACAAATCATATAATTATAATTATGAAAAAGATCATTTCAATACTGCTTAGTGCAGCTGCAGTCATTTCTCTTGCTTCCTGTAACAAGAGTGACAATCCTTCATCCGACTCCTTCGGATGCACCATCAAGGTGACTCCTTCCGAGAATAGCGCCGTAGTCGCCGTAGAGGTTAACGACGCGAACGCCGAGTATCAGCTCTGGGTCGTAGAAAGCGCCTCTTATGCGGAGAAGGTCCCTGTCGATGCCAGAACTCTCAAGGGCAACGCCAGCGAGACTTTTACCGGACTTAAGTCTGATACCGAATATACGGCTGTCGTCTATGAGGCTTCCGCCGGATTCAAGGCCAAGGAATTCGTGACCGACAAGTCAACCGTCACTTACGAGAGCCTTCAGGGAAGCGAGTATATCATCATCGCTATGGACGAGACCACCAGCAACAGCATCGCAGGCAAGACCAAGTATCTTATGTATGCTGACGGAAATTATGGCGCTACTCCATATACGGGAACAATTTTCTTTGACTACTGGAACGGCGGCGCAGCAGGAACCTGCTCTGGCCCTAACTCTTACGGAGTCGTTTCCGACTGGTTCTCCGTCATTCCGCCTGCCGGCTGGTTCGGTTTCTGCTTCCGTCTGGAAGATAATGAAAAAAACCTCAGCACAGATGCTGAGAAGGAAGAGGCTGCCAAGCGTCGCGCCGCTCTTAAGAGCATCACTTCCGACTATACTCTCCACCTGGCGATGAAGGCAAACTGCGCAGGAGAATACTCTCTGCGCTGCCTCAGCGGTGAGTTCGGTGTCACGATCGGTGACGAAAATGCGACTTACGGCTTCAAGAGAGACGGACAGTGGCACGAAATAGAGATTCCTATGTCAGTCTTTATGGCAAGCGACAAGTATAACGCATCTACCGAATCTGGCATCATCGCATTCACTCAGGGTACCAACGGTTATCCTACCACTCTGGATTTCGACGCCGTATTCTTCTATAAAAAATAATTGACTTTACGGGGCGGTGGAAACGCCGCCCTTACTTTTTCCGGAAATGAAAAATATCTTTAAACTGTCATTCTCGTTTCTCGCAGGGCTCTGCGCCCTTTGTTCATGCTCTCAGGCAGCCTCTCAGGAGGAAGGTTTCAATATCAAGCTTTCCATCGCCGAGCTAACCCCTTCGTCAGTCACCGTGGTCGCCACGCCGTCAGATACAGAGACGGAATATTGCCTCTACGTCACACCGAAGTCGGATTACAGGGCATCACGCATCCCGAGTACTGCGGAATATGCCACCAGTGAACACACTCTCACGGCTTCTCCGCTGGAAATGGGCGTGGATTACTGTGCTGTGGCTGTAGTTGAGATGACAGGATATTCGGTCATTCTGGATTTTAATACATCTTCTGCTGTCGGGACACTCGACCCGGCCGGTCATCCGGAGGATTTCAATGTCAGGAGCATTCCGACAAAGCAGGCCAAAAGCGCCAAGAGGGGAGTGGCTGGAAATTTCCAGATGGATTCCGACGCCGCCCTCCTCGGAAAAGGCGTCTGCTGGGATTACAACTGGTCTCACAACTATCCTTCCGGGGCTTCTGGAATGTATTCTAACGGCATCTCATTCTATCCTATGGTATGGAACGCCGGACTGAACAAAGACAACATCTCCCGTCTGAAGAAGGATTATCCTCAGACCGGATGGATTCTCGGATATAACGAGCCTAACCTCACCGATCAGGCCAATATGGTACCATCCGTTGCCGCCAAGAGCTGGCCGGAACTACGCTCTTTTTCTAAAGAGGTGGGAATGAGCCTGATGTCTCCTGCCCTTAACTATGGAACGCTTTCAGGCTACAGCGACCCTGTCGTCTGGCTGGATGAATTCATCGGTTGCGATGGCATCGGGCCCGACGCTTTCGATGCGATAGCCCTTCACTGCTATATGCCTAACGCCGCCGGAATGCGCTCGATGATACGCCGTTTCGACAAATACGGCAAGCCGGTCTATATGACCGAGTTCTGCCACGCTAACGGCAGCATCACCAACAGGGAGTCCGATCAGATCTCATTTATGTCTGATGTGCTGAATATGCTCGAATCCGACTCGAACGTAGATGGTTACAGCTGGTTTATGACGCGTGGCTCAGGTAACTGGGCAGCAATCTCCCTTCTTAACACCGACACTCAGAATCCGGCCCTTACTCCGCTCGGAAAGATGTACGTGAACTTCTCGTCTTTCGACAAGGACTGTTGGTATAATCGCCACGAGCCTATCCCTGCCGCGCACTATGTCGCCCATAATATGTCCGGCGTTCAGACCGGCTGGAACGAAGTCTTCAAGGTGCGTCCCTGCACCGATGTCTTCGGAGATCTGATGGTTCTCTGCAATGTCGAAGGCGCCTGGGTGGAATATCAGGTGGAAGTGGATCAGGAAGGTACCTACGCCCTCGCAGCCCGCTACACTTCGGAACTTCTCGGCGGCACGATGACCGTCTCTGTGGATGGCGTAGCACAGCAGGATGTGGAGTTCGAAAAGACTCCGTCCTGGAAATGCAGGTGGATTGAGGACATCGCCCTCACCAAAGGACGTCACACGATCCGCCTCGCTCTGAAGAGCGGCCGCGTGGACATCAACTGGCTCTATCTGGATTAATACAGGAGAGTCCATAATTCATTGATTTTCCGCAAACATAAAAAATATCGGTACATAGAACCGACATTTTTCGGGAAAAATTGCAGTTTCTAATCGGCACTTTTAAACATCGAGGTACAGCTGGCGGCGTTTAAATCTTTTATGCGCATAGATTTGCTGGTGTTCTGAACTGTGATTATCTTTGCTGGCTTTTTTGAAGAAGGATATCTTATTTAGTATAAAAAATTAGTGAGAGCTATGAAGAAAACGACTGATTTTCTTAAGATGGCGGTATGCCCGCTTCTGATTTTCGCTTTCGTAAGCGGAAGCCTCGTTTCATGTAAAAAGGATAAGAATAACGATATTCCGCTTCCTGAAGATGTAGAAGAAAATACTGCACTTCCTACCTCTGACCAGCTCGCTGTCACTTACAGCGGCCAGGCTGTGGTGCTTGGCAGCGACCGTTCAGGCTTCAGCGGATCTTTGGTCAACCGTCTGGAAAACGCTACGACCACGATCTCGGAAGACGCGAAGGCTTTCGTGTTCACTGATGATTATGTGATGAATTTCAGCGAGGAACAGACCAAGGCGATGCTCAAGGCTTATGCCAAGGGTGCTAACTTCGTCTTTATCGATCCTGAATTCCATGACTTTACAGAGTATAGACTCAAGTTCAACTCCGCAGTGGAATCTCTTCTGGAAGAAGATCTTGATTTCGATCTCAGCGACGCAGAAGGATTTTTCGCGAAACTGAATGAGACCGGCCAATTGTTCACTGACGAGCCTTACGGCGATATGGAGGCCGTCGCTTTCCACGACAGCAGATTCTATGTGGTCAGCAGCCTTGACGAGCAGGCGGAGATATCCGATGTCAGCGCGAGCGGCCATTTTGCAAAGAATGAGGAAGGTACGGAAGTTGACGAAAGGAATTGTGCTGCAGTAGATTATGAGCCTACAGCCTATGACTGCGGCCAGGCCGCCGATATGCTTGTAGAATGGATGTCCGGCGATTCCGAGCCTGATTTCAGCGACTCCGCAAGCGATGCCATCGACAAGTATATGACCGGACACCGCACTGTAGTTCAGCGCGCCGTAGGGCCAAGCCGCGCTTTGGGCCGCACTCTCAGATACGAACTTGTGTACACGGTATATTGCGCCTACGATTTCGACCATAATGCCGATTATTACTACATCAGACTCGAGCCTAATTTCCATTGTGACCAGCTCGGCTGCAGAAACGGCGACAGGAACTGGGTCTCAGCGAACAGGGTAGTCGTATTCGATGACGGCTCCACCTCCGGAGAATTCTGGTCTACCAAGACTGACCTCTGGTACGGCCCTTATATGAGCAAATTCGATTATACGGGAAAGATCGTGGAAGAGGACGGAACTGTGTCGAACGGCGTGACTCTGCTCTCCGCTACACCTCATACCGACGTGAGCGGAACCAGCGGCTACACGACAGGATTCTCTGCAGGCATCAGCGGCACCTTCGGATTCGGCGGCAAGGGCGGCCCTACGGGCGGCATCACGGGAAACTTTACTTTCTCGGAGAGCCACTCTCACACTGAGAACCAGCTTAAGGTTTACCACAAGTTGGTGAACAATGTTCCTAACTGGAGAATCGAGGGTGTCGTGCCGCAGTGCCACGTGGGCTTTTTGAGCTACTACCACGACGAGGTCGCCACATTCCAGAAATCCGACTGGCAGACCGAGTTTACCTGGATCGTCAAGGTGGACAATCCTCACAGAGACAATGCTTACTTCCTTTCTGGAACCGACATCACCGAGGTGACGGAGCTGAACTACAGCATCTATGACTATGAGCTCAGAGTTCACCCTAGCCAGAACTCAATGCTGCGTCTCCCGGAGCCTAACCGCTGCGATGCCAAGTATATTATGAACTGCTCTGATGACCAGGTTCAGGACCTTATCGCGAAGCAGTTCCCTGACACCTGGATGAATGCGTTTACGTATTACGCTCTGAACGCGGATTATTCATACTGGGGTGCCAGGGCTATGTTCGACAAGGTCAAGGTGGCTGTCAAGGGCTACGTACCTGTTATGAAGCAGAAGGGCTACACCGGAAAATACACCTTCACGCTCAGCAAGGTTAACGGTGATCAGGTGTCCACATTTACCATCGACAACTCCGAAGAATAAACAGGGTTGTTCTCAGCGTGCCTGATATCTACCAGCTCTTCCAGGCTGCAAAACGTCGTGAATACAATGAAACATACTGTCCTTTTTATAATATCATTGGTTATGTCTGTAAATGTTTCAGCCCAGAGTCTTTCTGAGCGTCAGCTCCATCTTGCCACCTGCGCGGCTCTTGAGGCGCAGGGCGATCTCGTCAGGCTGGAACCTGCGGTGTGTGCCGCACTGGATGCCGGGGTCACGGTCAACGAACTGAAGGAAGCGTTCTCACAGTTGTACGCCTACACCGGCTTCCCGCGATCGCTGAATGCGCTCGGAGTTCTGTCGAAGGTGCTTGAGAACGGTAAGGAATCCTGGAAGGAGGGGAAGCCTTGGACGCGTCCGTCTGTGTGGGACGATGCGGATGCAGGTCTGAAACTGGGGACAGATGTGCAGACCAGGCTGTCAGGACGCCCATTTGACTATGCTTTTTGTCCTCAGGATGACTTCTATCTGAAATCGCATCTTTTCGGTGACATATTCGCCGGAGATCAGCTCACCCCCGCAGACAGGGAAATCGTCACCGTGGCGGCACTCTCGGCCCTGAAGGGGGTTGCGCCGCAGCTCGCTTCGCATAAGGCGGGAGCGGTGCGTATGGGTAACACTCAGGAGCAGATCGACGAGCTGTGCCAATTCTTGAGCGATAACGGACTGAGCCAATGTGACGCTGCTGCGGATGCGGTCGCGGGTGACTGGAAGCAGGGGAGCCCGAATTCCGGTTATGCCCAGTATTTCATCGGAAACAGTTATCTCAACTCAGTTACTCCGGTCAACCTTTCCAGCGCCGGCGAAAGCTCCCTGCCGATGTCAAATGTGACCTTCGAGCCGGGATGCCGGAACAATTGGCATATACATCACGGAGCTCGCCAGATTCTCATCTGCGTCAGCGGACGCGGCTGGTATCAGGAGTGGGGCAAGCCCGCCGTTGCGCTCAAGGCAGGTGATGTGGTGGACATTCCGGAGGGCGTGAAGCATTGGCACGGAGCGCAGAAGGACTCATGGTTTCAGCATCTCGCCACGCATGTGAAAGTGGAGAACACCTGCCCGGGTTCTGACCCTAACGAGTGGCTGGAACCCGTGAGCGACGAAGAGTACGACGCTTTGTAGGCGCAGTCCCGGAAGAACACTGTTCTCTCAGTTTCTTAACAATTGTTATCGCCTCGAAGCGCCTTGCCGCCATACCTTTGCCGAAAAATAATTGGTATGAAAAAAATAAGCAATGTGAATGTTATGAAGGTCCTGAAGATTTTCCATATTCTCTTCGGGATTATGTGGATCGGCGGTGTGATGGCATTGGTCAGCATTATGCTGGGCACACAGCCGCAGGGCGTGGAGCAGATGTA
>CAVFXO010000032.1:0-63196 GCA_963626825.1 bacterium
TTAAGCCTGCCGCTAGCGTTCATCCTGAGCCAGGATCAAACTCTTCTTTGTATATTTCTATTTCTCTTAGCTTGCTCCTGACGCTCTAATTCCTTAAAAGAATTAACGCTCTCGATTAAATTTTTCTTGAATTCTCTCGGTACTTGCTTGTACTTATCTTTCCAATATTTTCAAAGAACTGTTTCGCTCAGCGCGAAAGGGACTGCAAATATAGAGACTTTATTTTAATTCACAAACTTTTTCAAAAAATATTTTCAAATTTTCCGAAAATTTTTCGCCCTGACATCCACGCCGCCATTATGCGCCGGCAAAACCTGCCCGTCACCCGGCACGGCGAAACACAGTAAGTGCCTACATACGTCCGTTCCGGCAACTATATTAAAGATTACTGCGCCGTACCGCCGGAAATCGGCGTAAAAATGCTAAATTTGTACCTTTCGCGGGCCAAAATCACCTGCGGGCATTAATGTATATGGCGTCATTGTGGCAGATTTTCGGGGTATTCGCCAAGATTGGCACCTTCACTATAGGAGGCGGCTATGCGATGATCCCCATAATAGAAGATGAACTAAAAAAACGCGGCTGGGTGGACGAAAGCGAGATCGAAGACGTGGTGGTCCTCGCCCAGAGCGCGCCGGGGCTGTTGGCAGTCAATATGGCCATTTTTTCCGGATACAAGATCCGTGGGCTTAAGGGCAGCATCGCGGCCACGATTGGCGCAGTGCTCCCGTCCTTTATAATAATACTCGCGATCGCGATGGTATTCACCTCATTCAAAGAGAACACCATTATCCAGCGCATATTCCAGGGCATACGGCCCGTGGCGGTGGCGCTGATCCTGGTGCCGGCATACAATATGGCCAGAAAAGGGAACAGGACCTGGTGGGCCTGGGCACTGACCTTCGGCACGGCGTTCCTGGTAGCGTTCCTCAAGATCTCCGTCATCTGGATACTCATCTGCCTTCTGACCGTATCCATAACCGTAGAAGTGGCCAGGGAGGGGCGTCATAAGAAATGCTAACCCTCATTCTGCAGCTCTTCTCGACCTTTTTCATAATAGGTCTGTTCAATTTCGGCGGGGGCGGCGCGATGATCTCCCTCATCCAGAACCAGGTGGTGGGCGTGCGCGGCTGGATCACCGAAACGGCGTTCACCGACATCACGGCCATCTCGCAGACCACTCCCGGGCCAATCGGCATAAACTGCGCGACCTACGTGGGCTACCAGGTGATGCACGACGCGGGCTTCGGGAACCTGGCCGGAGTGCTGGGCAGCGCGACCGCGACATTTGCCATCGTCCTGCCTTCGTTCCTGATCTTCTACCTTCTGATGAAGCTGTTCACGCATTTCCAGCACGACCCGCGCTTCATCGGGGTGATGAACGTACTGAAACCTGCCGTTGCGGGTATGATACTTGCGGCGTGCATAATCTTGACATTCCACATCTCCTGGGACGGACTGCTGCCCCAAGTGAGCGTGATCGAGGAGAATTTCCCGGACTGGAAGAGCTGGGCGCTGTTCGCCGGGGCCTTCGGAGCCACCTGTTTCCTTAAGGCCAATCCTATCGTGGTGATTCTCGCATCGGGAGTGCTCGGCCTGATACTATACTGATAATCAAACTTTTGTTATATGAAACTGTTGCTAATATCCATGCTGCTTGCCAGCACCATCAACATTATCCCGGCGCCGCTCAGCGTAAGGGAGGACAGCGGAACCTTCAAACTGAAGGGATCATCCATCAACTGCGACTCCAGGATGGGCGAGACAGCCTATCAGGCAATCAAGGAATTCTCCAGCCAGCTCACCCTGTGCGCAGGGCAGATCTACCCTGTGGGCAGACCGTCAAGGCTCGACCAGAGCGTTCGCGATGGGAACGTGAAGGGCTTCGTGTTCTATGTGGATCCTACCCTGGTGGAAGAAGCCTATACCATAAACATCACCAAAAAGAGCGTGATAGTGGGAGCGTCGTCGGACAACGGGTTCCTCTACGCGATCCAGAGCATCAAGCAGATGCTTCCGGTGGCGATCTACGGAAATGCTGCCGCCGAGGATCAGAAATGGGAGCTGCCGTGCTGCGAGATAAAGGACAAACCGCGCTTCGGCTACAGAGGAGTGGAGCTGGACTGCTGCCGCCATTTCTTCAGTGTGGACGAGGTGAAGAAGGTGCTCGATATGATGGCTACGCTCAAGCTAAACCGTCTGCACTGGCATCTGACCGAGGATCAGGGCTGGAGGGCTGAGATCAAGTCCTATCCGCGCCTTACCGAAGTGGGAGCATACAGGAGCGGCACCATGGTGGGCTATTATGACGGTCCGTCGGACAACATCCGCTACGGCGGCTACTATACTCAGGAGCAGATGAAGGAAGTCGTGGCTTACGCCGGCAAACTTGGCATAGAGGTCATCCCTGAAGTGGATCTTCCGGGCCATATGGTAGCGGCGCTGGCTTCTTATCCTGAGCTGGGATGCTTCGGCGGCCCTTACGAGGTGTGGTACAGATGGGGCGTGTCTCCGGATGTGCTTTGCCCTGGCAAGGAAGTCACTTTCCAGTTCCTGGAGGGCGTGCTGGGCGAACTCTGCGAGATCTTCCCGAGCGAATATTTCCACATAGGCGGTGACGAGTGTCCGAAGACCAATTGGGAGAAATGTCCTGACTGTCAGGCCAGAATCAAGGAGCTTGGCCTGAAGGGCGACGAGCATGCGAGCGCTGAACAGAGGCTTCAGAACTACGTGACCTCACGCGTGCAGAAGTTCCTCGAGAGCAAGGGCAAGAAGATCATAGGCTGGGACGAGATTCTGGAGGGCGATCTGGACAAGGGCGCCACCGTGATGTCTTGGAGAGGCACGAGCGGCGGCATCAAGGCTTCGAATCTCGGGTTCGACGTCATAATGACCCCTACCGACTATTGTTATTTCGATTACTGCCAAAGCCCTCTCAAACGGGAAAGCGACGAGCCTATCTGCGCATTCTGGGGCGACCTGACCTTCAGGAAAGTATATTCGTTCAACCCTACCGACGGTCTGTCACCGGAAGCTGCGAAGCACATCCTCGGGGCCCAGGCCAATGTGTGGACGGAGTACATCCCTTCGAACGAGCAGCTCGAGTATATGCTTATGCCGCGTCTGTTCGCGCTGTGCGAAGTTCAGTGGTGCGAACCTGCCAACAAGCACTACGAGCCGTTCTGCGAAAGGGTTAAGAGCTGGGGATTCCAGATGCTTGACCTGCGCGGATTCAATTACCGCGACAAGCCGAATTTCACGGAGGAGTAGATATAATCAGAAAGGGCCGCATCATCTCGACGCTGCCCTTTCCTTCTAACCTAAAATTTAACCTATGAAAAAACTATTCGGTTAAGATTTATTACAATCCCCGTGCCACGATTTTGCGCGGAAGAAAAATTTTTACGTTTTTTACATTAAAAATTCGCTTTTGCGAAAACTGAGGATTATGTATAACATCGCCATCATAGGGGCCGGACCCGCCGGTTACGTGGCCGCGCAGAGGGCCGCTGAAGCTGGGCTTAAAGTTATCCTGTTCGAAGACAGAGAATTGGGAGGAGTGTGCCTGAACGAGGGCTGCATCCCCACCAAGACGCTTCTTTACAGCGCCAAGCTCTACACACAGAGCCGCGAAAGCGAGAAATTCGGCGTGCAGAATGACAACACCTCCTTCGATTATGGCAAAATCCTGTCACGAAAGGACAAGGTGACCCGGAAACTGGTCGGTGCCATCCGCGTCTCGATGCGCAATCTGGGCGTGGAAGTAGTGAAAGGTCACGCCGTCATAGAGGGCGGTGTAAAGGGAAACTTTACAATTTCCTCTGACGGGCAGTCCTTCAGCGCAGAGAATCTGCTTCTCTGCACCGGAAGCCACGCGTTCACCCCGAAGCTCGATTGGCTCGAGGACGACAGGATAATGACCAGTACCGAGGCTCTGGCACTGCAGGAAGTGCCGGCGAGCCTGGCTATAATAGGGGGCGGCGTGATAGGCATAGAATTCGCGAGCCTTTTCCACGCTCTCGGCTCCGACGTGACCGTGTTTGAGCTGACGGGCGAAATTCTGGGCCCGTTCGATGCCGACATGGCAGGGAGCCTGCGCGAAACGCTCACTAGGCAGGGCATAAAGTTCTTCCTGAACGGCGACGAGGCGGGCAAGGAGGAGGTTCTGAAAGCGGAGAAGATACTTCTGTGCATAGGACGCAAGCCTAACGTCGAGGGCTTCGGAATGGAGTCTGTCGGACTGCAGGCCAATGCGCGCGGGGCGGTCGAGGTCAATGAGAATATGCGCACCGCAGTTCCGGGAATCTACGCTGCAGGCGACATCACGGGCCAATATATGCTCGCGCATTGTGCCAGCAGGGAGGCCGAAGTGGCGGTAAACGACATTCTCGGGCTGCCGGACCGTATGGATTATAGGGCTGTGCCGAGCGCGGTGTACTGCAAGCCGGAAATCGCCTCCACGGGACTTACCGAGAAGCAGGCCATAAGACAGGGCACTGAATACGAGGTGCACAAGCTTCCGCTCACCTATTCCGGCCGGTTCGTGGCCGAGACGGAGCGTGAAAACGGAATGTGCAAGATAATATGCGAAAAAGGCGGCGGGAAAGTGCTCGGGGTGCAGATCCTGGGCGGACCTGCCTCCGAGATGATATCCCAGGGGTGTCTGGCGATAGAAAACGGTATGACGCTGGGGGCGCTCAGGAAAGTTATCTTCCCTCACCCGAGCGTATCGGAGATAATCAAAGAAACCAGCTGGTCAGCTGAAGTGGAGTCGAAGTAATCTTCGACTCTTTCTTTTTCCAGGGCTTCGCGGATGGATGTAAAGTCATACTTTACTCCTTCAAGACGTGAAGCAAGAATATTCGCGCTTTCCGCTCCCAGAAAATCACCCGAAAAGACGACGGAGCGTATCGTTCCGCTCTGCACATCCAGCCACGCATCCACCTGTCCGCAGGGAAGATGGGCCTGACGATGAAGCGGGGCCTGGGTACGCTTTCCGTAAAGCCAGCCCACAGAAGAGAATTTGTCGCGGTTCAGCCTGTCTATTTCAGCCCTCTGGGCTTCGCTCAGGCAATATTCGGGCATAGGAGGAAAGGTGGAGAGAAGGAGCCGTTCAAAGTCCAGCACGGACCGGGTCTGGGGGAGCCAGTCCCGGAGATTAGCCACAGCGCTGCGCACGGACTTCACGCCCTTGCGGGAAAGCTTGCCCTGAGGAGTGTCCAGCGCGTGCTGGAGGGTGTCCAGGTCCACATCATAGAGCAGCGTGCCGTGAACGAGCCACCTGTCACATTCCATACGGCGGGCATAGCCGGAGACCTTGCGACCTGCCACGAAGATGTCGTTCCGCCCGGTCTTTTCCGCCGGAACACCGAGCTGCCGGAGCGCCCCGACTATGGGGTCCACGCTGACGTTTTCTCCTATGAATGAATAGTTAAGATTGTTAAGGTCGTGGTATACGGCCCCGCCCCCGGTGGTGCGGCGGGCGAGGGCGATGCCATTTTGAGCCAAGTAATCCAGGTTCACCTCGGTGTAGGCGTCCTGATTCTCGCCTATGATTACAGACGGACGGTTACGCCAAAGATAAAACCAGCTTTCGCCCCCGGGCAGGTTTTTAAGTGCCCAGGATTCGAAAGCCATATTGTAACAGGGGTCAACGGAGCTGACCTGGATGTATCTCATTATTCAGCCACTTTGACAGCCACGATCTTGACCGGGGTGACAGGACAGTCCCTGGCGTCGGTCTGAACGGAAGCGATCTTGTCTATCACGTCAAGTCCGGACACTGCCTGGCCGAAGACTGTGTATTGGCCGTCAAGCTGGGCACAGGTCCTCTCGTCCTGCACGATGTAGAACTGGGAGCCGCTGCTCTCGCGAAGAGGATTGGCACGGTCTCCGCGACGCGCGGTAGCGAGCGCACCCTTCAGATGCCTGTGGTTAGGCAGTATCTCGGCAGGAACGGTGTATCCCGGGCCGCCGGTGCCCCAAGCGGATTTCTGGTCAGGGTCCTTCGACAGCGGGTCGCCGGCCTGTATCATAAAGCCATTGATGACTCTGTGGAAGAGGATGCCGTCATAGAAGCCTTCCAGGGCCAGACGCTCGAAGTTGTCACGGGTCTTCGGGGTGTCAGCGAAAAGTTTCACGCGTATAGTTCCGAGCGTGGTGATGATATCGAATTCGGGCTCGTCAGGAAGGGCTGCGATCTTCTCGGCGAGTTTTTTCTCCTTCTCGATGATGGCGGTGGAGTCAACCGGCTCCGCCTCGGCCTGCCTGGCAGCGTTCTTGTGTCCGCCACCGCAGGATGTGAAAAACATTGCGCACATAAGGGTAATGGGGATTAACTTTTTCATTTCTTTATCTCTTTGTAAATTAAATACATATAGATCACGAGCAGAGCCGTGCCGCCTATGAGGGACAGCACCGTGCCGCATCTGGACACCGCGAAGACATATATGACATAAAGCACAGCGGCGCTTAATAAGAACCGGCCCATAGCCTTCAGATCATAAGGCACGGGGTAATGCTTCTGGCCGAGGATGAAGCTTAGCAGCATAGCCACGCCGTATCCGGCAAATCCGCCCCAGGCGCAGGCCATATAACCGCAGCGGGGCACGAACACGACATTTATCGTTATCATCACGGCCGCTCCGACGGCACTCATAAGCGCACCCCACCAGGTCTTGTCGGTGAGCTTGTACCAGAAGGACAGGTTGAAATAGACTCCCATAAAGATCTCGGCCATCATCACGACAGGCACGACACGCAGTCCGGCCCAGTAGTCCGGCTGGATGAAATACTTCAGGATTGGCAAGTAAAACATTACCGCCAGCCAGGCGAGCAGGGAGAAGATGATGAAATATTTGGTGCCGGCGGTGAGGTTGTCGGTCTTGTCGGCGTCGCTGCGGCCGTTGAAAACTATTGGCTCATAGGCATAGCGGAAGGCCTGGGTAAGCAAAGCCATTATCATCGCGAGCTTCACGCAGGCGCCATAGATTCCGAGCTGCACCTGGCCGTCGTGGCCCGGGAGAAGATAAGGGAAAAGGATCTTGTCCGCCACCTGATTCAGGATCCCGACAAGCGAGAGAAGCAGCAGCGGGAAGGAGTATCTGAGCATCCTCCGGGCCAATGCGCCGTCCCAGCCGTAGCCGATGGAACGGAACTCAGGAAGGAAAAGGAGGCCTACCACGGCGGTGCAGAACAGATTGGCAAAGAAAATGAGACCGACCCCGTCGCTGAAGCGGTGGTAGATGTCCTGGAGGGCGCCGATCTGCGGCATCGCGAGGAAGATGAAGAGATTCAGGGCAATGTTCAGGATGATGAAGGTCATCTTGAGGGCCATAAAGCGGAACGGGCGTCTGGTCTGGCGGAGCTTGCTGAACATTATGGCTTGAACGGCGTCAAACGAGGTGATGAGCGCGAAGCAGGCTATGTACTCCGGATGTGCGCCGTACCCCATCGCGGTGCTGACCGGCTGCAGGAATGCCAATACGGCCGCGAGGAACACTGCCGCGACACCACTGACCATCCTGAGCGCAGTGGAATAAACCATACGGGGGTTCTCGTCGCTGCGTCCGCTGAAACGGAAGAAGGTGGTCTCCATACCGAAGGTGAGGAGGCAGAGAAGCAGTGCTGAATAAGCATAGAGGTTAGTGACTATGCCGTACCCTCCGCTGCCCGCAGCGATCTTGTATGTATATAGCGGGACGAGCAGGTAGTTCAGAAATCTGCCTACAATGCTGCTCAGCCCATATATGGCCGTATCCTTGGCCAATGCCTTAAGATTCATAGGATGCGAAGATACGAAAAAAGAGGCTAACCGGTACGGGTCAGCCTCTTATTCTGTGTTAATCTGCAGAGATTAGTCTGAAAGAGAGAAGCGCTTGAATGCGACGATCTTGGCATCCTTGTCGGCTGCCTGGAGGGCTGCCTTCACTGATACGTGATCATCTCTCATCTGGTACTCCTGCTCTTCGAGAGTCTGCTCCTTGAAGAACTTCTGGAGACGTCCGTTGGCGATGTTCTGGATCATCTGCTCGTTAAGGTTCGCAGCCTTCTCCGCTGACACGGTCTTGATGATCTCACGTGCCTGTGCAGCCTGCTCTGGGGTAAGCCAGCCCTTGGCTGTGTTAGACTCGATGTGATCCTCGCTGTCCACGTGTGCAGGATTGATGCCTGCCTTCTTAAGAGCAGCCTCAACTGCCTTGAGAACCATCTCCTCGCGCGTCTTCTGAATTGCAACCGTCAGCTCGTTGTCAACCACCTCTTTAGGGCAGTCTGCAGCGCTGATGGCTACAGGATTCATGGATGCGACCTGCATTACGATACCCTTCGCGAGCTCCGCCTCGACAGGCTTGTTGAAGCCTACGAGAGCACCGAGCTTACCGTTAAGAGTATGTATGTAAGCGGCTACGAAAGGAGCCTCTACGATGGCATAGTAGCAAAGAACGTGTTTCTCACCGGTCTTGCCTGTCTGAGCCTCAACTGCTTCCTCTACGGTATAGCCATCGGCCATCTTGCAGGCCTTGAGGGCCTCGATGTCTGCAGGTGCATTGGCGATAGCCACGTCTGCAATAGCTTCTGCGAGGTTCTGGAAGTCTGCGTTGCGGGACACGAAGTCGGTCTCACATCCCAGACATACAAGAATAGCCTTTCCGTCGGCGATGCGGGATTTGACCGCACCTTCTGAAGTCTCGCGGTCGGCACGCTTGGCCGCTACGAGTTTACCTTTCTCACGGATGATGCCGATAGCCTTGTTGAAGTCGCCTTCAGCTTCCTCGAGGGCTTTCTTGCAGTCCATCATACCTGCTGAAGTCATCTTGCGCAACTTCATTACGTCTGCTGCTGTAATTGCCATAATGGATTATATTTCTAACAGTTTAACAAATGGATTATTCTGCTGCTGGAGCTTCTGCCTCTGCAGGTGCCTCTTCTTCAGCACCCTCGGCCTTGGCGCCCTTGCGTGAGCGGAGCTTGCGCTCTGCTACAGGCTTGGTAGCTACTTCCTTGGATTCTGCCTCAGCTTCCTTCTCCTTTTCGAGCTTACGCTCCTCGAGACCTTCCTGGATGGCGCCGCAAAGTGCGTTGAGTACTACCTCAATGCTCTTGGCTGCATCGTCATTTGCCGGAATCACATAATCAATAGGGGTAGGATCGCAACACGTATCAACCATTGCGAATACCGGTATGTTCAAGCGGTTAGCCTCTTTGACTGCGTTGGCTTCCTTCTGTACGTCCACTACGAAGAGGGCTGACGGAAGACGGCTCATATCCCTGATGGATCCGAGGTTCTTCTCGAGCTTTGCTCTCTGGCGGTCGATCTGAAGGCGCTCACGCTTAGCGAGTTTCTCGTAAGTTCCATCCTCCTTCATCTTGTCGATGGTAGCCATCTTCTTGATGGCCTTGCGGATGGTAGGGAAGTTGGTAAGCATACCACCGGCCCAACGCTCGGTGATAGATGGCATACCTACTGAAGCGGCCTTCTCTGAGATAATCTCCTTAGCCTGCTTCTTGGTAGCTACGAAGAGAATCTTGCGGCCTGACTTGGCCAGATCCTTCATTACTTCCGCAGCTTCGTCGATCTTTACGACTGTCTTGTGCAGGTCGATGATATGGATACCTTTCTTCTGATCGAAGATGTAAGGTGCCATTTTAGGGTTCCACTTGCGGGCAAGATGTCCGAAGTGTGCGCCTGCATCAAGCAATTCTTGGAAATTTGTTCTTGACATAATTGTCTTTACTTTTTAATTTTCTCTTTACTTCAATTTTCGGGTAGTGGACTAAGCCAATCTCGAAAATTTTCCGCAGTGCGGCAACCTCCGCAATGGGGATGGTTTAAAAACCGCAACCGTGCGATAAAACAGTAATAATAACTAACGTTTACTGAACTGGAAGCGTCTGCGTGCGCCTGGCTGACCAGGTTTCTTACGCTCAACCTCACGAGAATCGCGGGTGAGAAGGCCTGCGGCCTTAAGTGCAGAACGATATGCTTCCTTGTCAATCTCGCAGAGTGCGCGAGCGATGCCGAGGCGGACGGCTTCTGCCTGACCCTTGGTACCGCCACCGAAGATGGTTACCTTGGCGTCAAACTTGCCGAGGGTCTCAGTTACGCTGAAGGCCTGCATTACGATATAACGAAGAGACTCCTCTTTGAAGTAGTCTTCGAGGGGACGGTCGTTAATTGTTACATTGCCTGCGCCGGCTGAGAGATAAACGCGAGCTACAGCTGTCTTACGTCTTCCAAGGGCGTGTGTCTGTTCCATTTGCTCTGTTTAAATTTCGTTCAACTTAATTTCTTTAGGGTTCTGTGCCTGGTGTGGGTGCTCCGGACCTGCGTAAACGTAGAGGTTGTTGATCACCTTGTCACCAAGACGTGTCTTAGGGAGCATACCCTTTACTGCCCTCCTAACGAGCTCTTCCGGTCTCTTGGCGAGGATGTCGGCAGGTGTGCAGAAGCGCTGTCCTCCCGGATATCCGGTGTAGCGCACATACACACGATTGGTCATCTTCTTGCCCTTGAGAGCCACCTTCTCGGCGTTGATGACGATGACGTTGTCACCGCAGTCAACGTTAGGGGTGAATCCAGGCTTGTTCTTGCCGCGGAGGACAAGAGCAACCCTTGATGCAAGACGACCAAGTGCGAGATCTGTCGCGTCAATGACCAGCCACTTCTTGTCAACGGTAGCCTTGTTCAGGGATACTGTCTTGTAGCTAAGTGTGTCCATTGTCTTGATACTTTAATGATTGATACTTTAATAAAAAAATTGCGATCCCTCCTTTCAAAGGGGTCGCAAAGATAAACATTTATTCTGAATTAACAAAAACTTTCTACACGGCCAGGATGTCTTTCTCCTTGGCGGCCACCAGTTCGTCCACTTCCTTCACTTTCTTGTCGGTGAGTTTCTGAACCTCCTCCTCGCCCTCTTTCTGGGCGTCTTCGCTGAGGCCTTCGTTCTTCACCGCCTTCTTGAGCGCGTCCACCGCGTCGCGGCGCACGTTGCGGATGACGATCTTCGCGTTCTCACCTTCGCTCTTCGCGTTCTTGCAGAGCTCCTTGCGCCTTTCCTCGGTCAGTGCCGGCACGGTGCAGCGGATGGTCTCGCCGTTGTTTGAAGGGGTCAGGCCAATATTGGCATCGATGATAGCCTTCTCGATAGCCGGAATGAGGGAGCGCTCCCACGGCTGTATGGCCAGGGTCTTGGCGTCCGGTGCGGTAACAGAACCTACCTGAGGGATAGGAGTGGGCGTGCCGTAATAGTTTACAAGCACCTTGTTGAATACCTGCGGATTGGCCTTTCCTACCCTGTAGTTCTTAAGACTTTCTTCGAGGAAAGTAACAGCGTCCGTCATCTTGGAGCCGGCGGTATTGATTACCTGTTTTGCGTTTTCTGTCAGCATATCTTCAATTATTGGTTAAGCGTGTACTGTTGTTCCTATCTTCTCGCCTTCGAGAAGTCTTCCGAGAGCGCCCGGTTCGTCAATGTTGAACACCACGATAGGGACATCGCCCTGCTCGCAGAGTGCGAATGCGGTGGCGTCCATAACCTTGAGGTGGTCGGCGAGGGCCTTGTCGAAAGTCAGCTGGTCATACTTGACTGCGGTCGGGTCCTTCTCCGGATCTGCCGTATAGACTCCGTCCACGCGCGTGCCCTTGAGAAGGGCGTCGGCCTTGAGCTCGAGTGCGCGGAGGGCTGCGCCGCTGTCCGTGGTGAAGAACGGGTTACCGGTTCCGCCAGCTATGAGGGCCACTCCCCCCTCCTCCATAAGCTTGAGGGCGGCGTCACGCACGTAATAACGGGCGATCGGCTCCATAGGCGTGGCGGTGAAGACCTCGGCCTTCACTCCGAAGGAGCGGATGAATTGGCACAGGGCCATAGAATTGATGACCGTGGCGAGCATTCCCATCTTGTCTCCGTCCACACGGTCAAATCCCTTGCCCGTACCCTGGAGCCCGCGGAAGATATTCCCTCCGCCGTTCACGATGGCTATCTGGTGTCCGGCGCGGACCGCCTCGGCCACCTGCTGTGCATATCTGGCGATGCAGCCTTCGTCAAGACCCTTC
This sequence comes from bacterium, assembly GCA_963626825.1. Taxonomy (GTDB): domain Bacteria; phylum Bacteroidota; class Bacteroidia; order Bacteroidales; family UBA932; genus Cryptobacteroides. The sequence continues at coordinate 12,056 of CAVFXO010000032.1, forward strand.
CCGGAAGGTCCGCCGAGGCTCTCGCCGCTCAATTTTAAAAGAACTCTCATAATATGCAAAAGTAAGCAAATTCGGCCAATAATTGCACATCTCTTTCGTTTTACGGCCCAACATCCTGAAAAAGTCAAAATTGCAACTTTGATAGGGCAGGATTGAAACTTCGCGATATTTGAATTATATTTGTACGCTTTATTCGGAAATAATAAAAGAAACAAAGATATGTTCATGCTCAATTCATCTATCGGCAAGAAATTCGTGCAGGCCATAAGCGGCGCGTTCCTTATCATCTTCTTGCTCCTTCACGCGACCATAAACTTCTTCTCCGTAATCGATTCATTCACCGGGAAGTATGGCGTATGCGCCGCAGATGACAAACTTTTCTCTGCCGGAGACGGACTTTTCAAACTGGGCTGCGACTTCATGTCCACCCCGGTCATCGACATTATGGTGCCTGTCCTCGCGCTCGGATTCCTCATCCACATCGCCTGGGGATGCTGGCTCAGCGCCAAGAACGTATCCGCTCGCGGAGGATTCAAACGCTATGCAGTAAAGTCAAAGGCCGCTGCCGATTCCTGGTCAGCGAAGAATATGTTCGTGCTCGGAATCGTAATCCTCGGATTCATCGCATTCCACCTTACACATTTCTGGGCCAAGATGCAGCTTCCTGAGATGTTCGGCATCGGAGTAGCAGAGGACAATCCTTACATTCTTCTCAGCCTCACATTCAGCAAATGGTGGGTATTGGCACTCTACATCGTGTGGTTCATAGCTCTCTGGTTCCATCTCTGCCACGGCTTCTGGAGCATGTTCCAGACCATAGGATGGAACAACTCCATCTGGTTCAAGAGACTTAAAGTCATCGGCTGCATCGTAGCCACCATTATAGTATTGGCACTCATCTCTGTAGCCGTCAATGCAGCCATTCAGGCTCCGGGGATCCTGGCTTCAATTTAATCCCTGCTTCCGATGAAGATCGGAGACATCGATCTGGGTAGCCGCCCTCTGTTATTGGCACCTATGGAAGATGTGACAGACGCATCGTTCCGTATTCTGTGCAGAGAACAGGGGGCGGCAGCCGTATATACCGAGTTCGTGCCAAGTGACGGGCTCATCCGTGATGCGGACAAGGCGATAGCCAAGATGCGCACGCTGGACGAAGAATCCCCTGTCGGGATACAGATCTACGGGCACATCCCCGAATCTATGGTGGAGGCTGCCAAGATGGCCGATCACGCCGCCGAGATAGCCGGAGGGCACGGCGCAGACATTATTGACATTAATTTCGGTTGCCCGGTCACCAAGATCGCAGGCCGCGGAGCCGGTTCAGGGATGATGCGCGATCCAGACAAGCTGGTGGCGATCACGAAAGCCGTGGTAGAAGCGGTGAACAAGCCTGTCACCGTCAAGACCCGTTTGGGCTGGGATGACAATTCGAAGATTATAGTAGAATTGGCAGAAAGACTGCAGGACGTGGGCATCAAGGCTCTGACGATTCACGGGCGCACGCGATGCCAATTGTACAAGGGCGATGCGGACTGGACGCTGATCGGAGCGGTGAAGAACAATCCGCGAATGCACATCCCGATTATCGGAAACGGCGATATCACCGACGCGCACAAGGCCAAGGAAGCATTTGACCGATACGGGGTGGACGGCATAATGATAGGCCGTGCGACATTCGGACATCCGTGGATATTTAAAGAGATCCGACATTATCTGGACACCGGTGAGGAACTGCCGGAACTCGGAGTGGCTGAAAGGGTGGATCTGGCGAAAAGGCACCTGGGGCTGTCATTGGCCCTGAAGGGAGAGCCGCGCGGCATCTTCGAGATGAGACGGCACCTGTCGTGCTACTTCAAGGGACTGCCGGACTTCAAGGATACCCGCATCAGGATGGTTACCACGCTGGATGCCAATGAATTATATTCTATTCTGGACGAGATAAAGGAAAAATATGCTGTATAGACTCGCTCTCAAGCTGCGCCATCGCGCCTTCAACAAGGGCCGCAAGAAAAGTTTTCCTTCGGCCATACCTTCCGTATGCATAGGAAACGTGACCGTGGGAGGGACGGGCAAAACCCCTCATACCGAGATGCTTCTGCGTATGCTCGAGGGGCAGGATGGCGTGTGCGTGCTTTCGCGCGGATACGGCAGACACACCAAGGGCTTCCTAAAAGTGGACCCGGCCGGTTCGTCAGCCTCGTTCGGGGATGAACCGCTTCAGATAGCGCGCAAATTCCCGTCGCGGATTGTGGCGGTGGATGCTAACAGGGTGGAAGGATGCGAAAAACTTAAGGAACTGGGGCAGAGGCTGGTCATCCTGGACGATGCCTTCCAGCACCGCAGGCTCAAGGCGGATCTTAACATCGTGCTGGTCAACTACAGCAGACCCGTTTTCGACGACAAACTTCTTCCGTTCGGGCGGCTTCGCGACCTGCCGGAAAGAATTTTCAAGGCAGACATAATCATAGTCACCAAGTGCCCGGAGGACATCACGCCGGAGGAAAAGGCGGCATTTGCGCTCAAGTTGCGCCTTAAAGACTATTCTTCCGAGGAATGTTGCGCCGTGAACCCATCGGGGCAGCGTCAGACGGTACTATTCTCAAGCATAGGATATCTTCCTCCGCAGATGGTGTTCCCGGAGGGGGATCATAGATATACTTATTCTCAGAAAGTTATGTATATGAGTGGCATCGCGCACGACCGCAGACTTCAGGATCATCTGCGCGGGCAGTATCATATACTCAAGGATTTCGAGTTCGCGGACCATCACGATTTCTCGCGTAGGGAATTGGCCCGCATAGAGAAGGAACTGCGTAAGGCCAAGGCCTGCCCGCTGGTCACGACGGAAAAGGATGCACAGAGGCTCCTGTCGCTCGGATATGTGTCCGACTATCTGAAAGAGCGCACCTTTATGGTTCCGATTCAGGCGCGCCTCACCACCGCCGAAGAAGAAGCCCTACTCCTGCGTAGGCTCGAAGAACTGGGTTAAGCCGGTGTCGAGGCGGACGATGTCCTTCGTGCGGCCCTCGATGGCGTAGCCGTTGAATGTTTTTTTGAAAGTAATGGCGTCTTCCCACATCCTGGAGATGCGGTCCAACGTGGAGGCCCTTCTGTACACCAGGTCCTCACCGTTCTTTTTCACCAGAACATAGCGGCGGGTATGCATAAACTCGTCGAGCTTTGGCTCTATCTCTTCGCTGCTGCCAAGTATGCGGACATCCGCGGTGTTGAATCCGATACGCGGATAAACAGCCGCGAACACTGCCACGATACCGAGCATCTGTGGGATAGAAGCCGCTCCGTGAACGAACATCTGATTGATATCCTTAGGAATAAATCCCGCTACAGCCAGAATCACCACAAAAATCGTAAGCAGGATGGTCAAATACACGAAGTATTTAAGAGCGCGAATGATATATTTCATAATATTCAGTTTTTATCTGTTAGACAAGACAAATTTATGCCTTTTTCGCACAATATTTGTACCTTTGCCACCGATTATTAACTTTTTAAACACATTTAATTATGCCAAACGAAGATCCTATTGCAAGAATTGAGCGTGAGAGGGCCGAGAAGAAAGGGTCCAAAACGACAGTAACCATTTTAGGCGTTTTAACAGGCGTGCTTGCTTGCGTATTGGCAGTAGTTGCCATTAAAGACTATAAGATGGTCAAGGAACTGGAAGCTGATAAAGCCGATCTGGAGCAGCGCATCACAGTTCTGAAAACAGATTTCGATAATCTCCAATCCGATTACGACTACATCAACACCCAGCTGGATTCATCCCGCGAGGAAGTCAATATCCTGGTGGATCGCATCAAGAAAACCGAGGCGACCAACCGTAAGAAGATGAGACAATACGAGAAAGAACTCGGAACTCTCCGCAGCATTATGAAGAGCTATGTAGTTCAGATCGACTCACTTAACACCGCTAACAAGAGACTCGCCGAGGAACTCTCGACTTCACGTCAGGAACTGGCCAAGGCCACAGGCGAGAACAAAGCCCTCAATGCAAGAGTCGAGAACCTCTCTTCAAAGGTCGCTACCGGAGCTATTGTGAAGGCCAGAGGTCTGTCTGCCAAGGCTTTCAACTCTTCTGGCAAAGTCACCGACCGCAGCAGCAGAGTGAAAAGACTCGCCGTATCACTCTCACTCGTAGAGAACGAATTGGCCAAGAAAGGCCCTATGGACGTATATGTAAGAGTCAAGGATCCTGAAGGAAACCTGCTTCTCGACGGCGAAGGCGCTTCGTTCAAGCTTAACGGCGAGGCTGTGGCAGCCAGCGCATCACGTCAGGTAGACTACCAGGGTGCAGAGGTGGATATGATCATCTACGTGAACAACGTAGCGGAATACACGAAGGGTATCTATACCATAGACGTTTACACTGACAAGGCTCAGCTTGGTTCTCTGGAACTTCTGCTCAGGTAATGATCTACATCCACGTTCCTTTCTGTAAAAGTTTCTGCATCTACTGTGATTTTTATTCCGAGATTTCGTGTCGGGATGAATCCAGAAAGAAAAGCTATACGGAAGACCTGCTGAAAGAAATTTCATTCAGAAAAGAACAGATTCTTTCCACAAAGAAAGTCAATACTTTATATATAGGGGGAGGCACACCGTCGGTTATGCCTCTTCCTTTTTTTGATTCAGTCCTGAAAGCCCTGCCGCTAAGCGGATTCGAAGAATTCACCGTGGAGGTCAATCCCGATGACATAGTCCGCGAAGGACTCCCCTATGCCCGCGGACTGCGGAACCTGGGCGTGAACCGCATCAGTATGGGCGTGCAGTCCCTGGATAACGAGCTGCTCAAATGGATGGGGCGAAGACACGATGCCGCCACTGCCCGGAAGGCCTTCGAAATTCTTCGTGAGGCAGGATTCGAGAACATCAGCCTCGATGTCATCTTCGGAATCAACGGCCTTACCGACAACACCTTACGCGAGACTTTGAGCAAAATCATCGCACTGGGCCCGGAACACATCTCCGCCTACCAGCTGTCCATAGAAGACGGCACCAGGCTTTCCGACCTGGAGAAAACAGGCCAATACACCGCTCTATCCGATGATGCCTGCGCAGGCCAATACGCTCTCATCTGCTCCGCTCTTCGCGAGGCCGGATACGAGCATTACGAGATCTCGAACTGGGCCAGACCGGGCTACCGCGCCAGACACAACAGTGCATACTGGGACAGAAGCCCCTACGTGGGACTGGGCCCTGGAGCACATTCATTTCTTATATCCGAAAACAGGCAGATCCGTTCGTGGAACAGCCAGCAACAGTCAGGCTGGACATCGGAAAGCGAAACACTCTCCGCTCAGGAGATCTGCGAAGAGACCATTATGCTGGGACTTCGCCGCAGGGAAGGAGTGGACATTGACGGACGACACCTGTCCATCCCGGAGGACAAATGGTTCATCTCCGACAGTATTATAGAGGATCTTATCTAAAGGATCTGCTCCAGAACCGCCATCTCGCAATTCCGACAATCGAAAACCAGAGGGAATTTCCTGCCGTTATTTACCAGAAACAGTCTTCCGGACTTGCCGCCGGACTTCAGGCACTCTCCTATCTGCCTTCTGATACAGTATTTTGACCGCATCACTTCGCCTTCGCGCCGACCTACCTGATAATCAATCTGTTCCCTTGACTGAGGATTAAGCATTGGCAGAGTACCACACGGATTGCCGTCCAGAGCCTCGGCGAGATCCCTTCGCACGGAATTGAGCGCTGCGGCGCTTAAATGAGCAAGGTCACCATCCTGTTCCACAAAAGTAAACGCATACACGGAGCTGTGCTTTTCTATCTGGTTCCTGTACAGGGCCAATTCCCGCTCGGGGTTTCTGGAAGCCTCCAGGCCCGTCAGGCGCACCTCGGCCGTTCTGCCGTCTTCGCTTCGCGCGGAGAACGCTATATCCAGAAGGCCATCTTCACGGCACGCAGAACTAAAGCTGACCTCCACGCCAATGAACCTGCGGCAAGGATTCTCGTCCAGATACGACTCAAACGCCCTGTCCAGATTACGATACAGTACCGTGCCGGCCTTCAAGCCCTGCGGAAGTCTACAGGTAATGTACCCCGGCCGGCAGACATCCCCACGGAATCCTATAATCTCGCTTCCGGATACAAAAGCAAAACCGTCACCGTTACTGAGAGCAGTGCGCGAATCCGACAAAATCACCTCTGCCTGACCACGTCCGAGTGGTCTTACATCACGGACCGTCCCCAACTTCTGCCCCATCGACTTCGGCGCTTCGAAATTGGCCCAGTCATCACTACGGGCATCCAGAAGAAGACGCGTATAAGAGCGGTTGAAGGTCTTGTCCAGCGAAGGGGTGAATCCTGACTCCACGCGTCCGTAAGAAGCACGGCGGTATCTGTCCGGATATTGTGCTACGACACGGTCAAGAGCGAGCGAATAGGCTCTGGTGACGTTGCGAACATAAGAGATATTCTTTAGGCGGCCTTCGATCTTTAGAGAAGTGACCCCGGCGTCCAGCAGATCCGTCAGGTCGCCGAGCAGGTTCAGGTCTTTTAGAGAAAGCAGGGCCTTGTTTTTCTGCCAGACACGGCCCGTCTCATCCATCAGGTCATAAAGGTTACGACAGGCCTGGATGCACTCGCCTCGGTCGGCACTGCGGCCCGTAAGACGCTCTGAGAGAATGCATTGGCCCGAATATCCCACACAGAGGGCACCGTGTACGAAGGCCTCTACCTCGCACTGCACGGACGAGCAGATCTCCCGAATACGGGGAAGGTCCAATTGGCGCTCAAGCACCACCCTACCACATCCGGCACGAACAAAATCCTGAGCACGTTCAGGAGTACGAATAGAGCACTGCGTGGATGCGTGAAGCGGGACGGTTATGTCTTCGAAAAGACAAAGTCGCGGATCGCGGATTATGAAAGCCGAAGCTCCCGCCTGCTGACATTCAAGCATCTGGGAATGAACCTCGGGGAGCTCGTCGTCGCGAAGAAGAATGTTAAAGGTTACGAACACTCTCGCACCATAGCGGGAAGCGTAGGAACAGAGACGGGCGATCTCGCTGACGGGATTCCCGGCGTCCTTACGCGCACCGAACTGCGGCCCTGCGATATATACGGCATCGGCACCGCAGTCTATAGCCGCGATGCCGATATCAGCGTTTCTCGCAGGAGCGAGAAGTTCAATGGATCTCATTTATTCTGCTTTGGGACCCTTTTTCAGAGCTTCCACCACCTGGCGCACAGCCTGTGAATTGGAAGCTGCAGGTTTAAGTTCCAGATATTTTTCAAACAGAGTAATAGCCTCTGCATTCTTATTAAGGTTCTGAGCTGCGATACCTCCGATGTAATAAGCGTTAGCTTCATTTGCATCATAAGAGATGGCTGTCTTAGCACATTCGAGAGCCTCGGTGTAGTTCTTAGCACCGCTGGCAGCCTTGGCCTTCTTAAGATAGGTCTTGGTCAGCTGACGCTTTGCAGCTTTCTCCTGTCCGTTAGCGGCTGCGAGCTCATAAGCGGCTTTGGCACCGTCGATATCTCCCTTGATGTCAAGCACCTGGCCCTTGAGGAGAGCGGCCTTGCCGTTATCGGGGTCAACGGCGAGCACATTGTCGAAAGCGACGATGGCCTCGTCGTAGTTCTTCGCCTTGATGGCCTGACTGCCCTGCTGCATATAGAACTGAGGGATCTTCTTGGTAAGTTTGGCTGCTTCCTCGTCAAGACCAAGTGAGGTGCAGAGCTCTGCGACTTCCTTGAGCTTGGCTACGCCTTCCGCATATTTTCCTTCCTCTGCAAGGTCACCGGCGATCTGGCCGCCGAGAAGCGGAATGTAATTCTCACAGTCGGCTACGATCTCCACGCCGTCCTCGCCACACTGCTTGGCGACTTCGAGAGCCTTTGTGAAACTTTCAACAGCTGAACTGAGGTTGCCGGCTGAATAGTAATTCACGGCATTGTTATAAAAATCTGTAGCCTGATTGATGTCCTGCGCGTTTGCCAATGTCACTGCGGCCAACAGTGAGCAAAAAGAAAACAAAATCTTCTTCATATTATTACTCTGTATGTATATTCTTAAGTGGAGCCCCGCACTACTACGGGACGACGAACCGCAAAATTAAGAAAAATAAAATATTACTCCAAATGGAGCGGTTTCGTTTTGAATTCAAGCCACTTGCGTTCTTCTTCAGCAAGAAACGGGCCGACATTTTCCAGCACCATACGATTATAGCCGTCCAGCCAGTCTATCTCCCAGCCGTCAAGCAGGGAAAGATCGAGTATGGAAGTATCGAAATGACACATCGTGAGCGGCTCGAACCTGAGGAATTTCCCGAATCCGTTCTCCTGCGCCTCCACGACCAGAAGCAGATTCTCGTGACGGACCCCGAATTCTCCCTCGCGGTAGATGCCCGGCTCATCGGAAGTCACCATTCCGGCCTTCAGCGGCGAAGGATCCATATTCTGCCTTATCTGGCAGGGGCCCTCGTGAACTCCGAGGAAATACCCTACCCCGTGGCCCGTGCCGTGACCGAAGTCCCTGTAATGGCGCCAGAGCGGAAGACGGGCCGCCGCATCCAGACGACATCCCGGCGTACCCTCCGGGAATACGGCCGTGGCCAGATCGATATGCGACTTGAGCACGAGCGTATAGTCCTTTCTTTCGAGGTCCGTGCACTCTCCGAGCGGAACGGTGCGGGTTATGTCGGTGGTACCGCTCAGATATTGGCCTCCGGAATCGTTCAGATACAGTCCGCAAGGCTTCAGCACCGGGGCGTTCTGCGAAGGCGTGTGGTAATGCGGGAGCGCGGCGCCCGGACCGTAAGCCGAGATGGTCTCGAAGCTGTCGCCCATATAGTCCTCTATCTGCGCGCGGAACTCCCTTTGTTTCAGGGCGGCCTCCCATTCGTTTATCTGCCGGCCCTGCGCGAGGGCTGTTTCGAGCCAATACAGGAATTTCTCCATAGCCACGCCGTCGCGGATATGGGCTTCTCTGATGTTTTCTATCTCCAGTGCGTTCTTCACGGCCTTGCGTGCCTGAACCGGACTTGGCGCACAGTACCTGTCGCAGCGGATAGACGAATAAAGCTCGGCGTTCACCGCATCTTCGTCCAGCCATATTGTGCCTTCGGTAAGAGTCTGAAGGTCAATGAACACCTCATCGTATCCGCAGACATCCAAGCCTTCGTGACGGAGCGTCTCCACAGTGTTCTGCGTGGTTTCGTCCTCGATATCGTCCTTCAGGACAAACCATTTCAGTTCGTCTTGACCTACAAGAAGATAGGAGATAACCACAGGGTTATATTCCACATCACTTGCCCTGACGTTCAGCAGCCAGGCGATCTCGTCCAGCGCACAGATGACCATATAGTCGCACCCCCTGGCGGCCATCTCTCCCCTGAGCCAATCTATCTTCTCCTCCCTGCTTTCGCCGGGGTTGACTGTGAAAATCGGGGTCTGCACGATGCACGGGCGGTCCTCCCACAGCATATTCAGAAGGTCCGGAATGCAGACCACTTCGAAGCGCGCCTGCAGGGACTTCAGCGCACCGACGGACGTGCAGAGCGAATCCACGGCCACTATCGCGTCTTCTGCCAATGCGCCCTCGAGCCAGTCGGCTATGCCCACGGCACCGGGGATGCGGGTCTTGTGGAGCACGGCGCCCGTGCCGGAGAGTTGATCATTGGCCTGTATGAAATAACGGCTGTCGGTCCAGAGACCGGCGTGATCGAGAGTGATCACCACGTCTCCGGCTTCTCCGGTGAAGCCTGTGAGCCATTCGACCTGTTTCCAGCGCAGGGCCGGATATTCGCTGATATGGGGGTCACTGCCGTATATGACCACGGCGTCGATATTGCGGCTGCGCATAAAGCTGCGCAGAGATTCGATTCTCTCCTGATAAGTGTTCATCGTGAAAGCAGGTGTTTGGCGGCGGCGTCCAGAGCCTCATAGAATTCAGCTCCGTAGGCGCGCACGAGCGGTTGTTTTAAAAACTGATATACACGGATGCCCTCTTCGCGGCCCTTGCGATAGGCATCCTTGCAGATATGCCATCTGTGAAGGTTGAGAGCCACACGACCTCCTCCGAGATCGGTCACCCTTATGGGGTAGAGGCTGCAGGAGATGGGCTTGTGAAGATGGCAGCACTCGATGGCGCAGAGGCACGAGCCGTCTTCCAGAAAACGCGAATAGGCACATTCGCAAGAGCCTTCCACCAGCGGAGTGACGATGTCTCCGTCCCGGTCTATGGTAAAAAATCCGTTCCTGTCGATGGACTCGCGGCCCTTTTCGCTCATAAGGGGCGAATATGTCGGATATCCTTCCTCCAGGCCGTCAAGTTCCTCTTCCAGGACAGGCGCGCCGGAGTCGCCCTCCACGCAGCACACACCCTTGCATTTCTGGTAGTCGCAGGCGAAATATTCGCTTATGACATCTTCGGAGACGAGCACGTCCCCTATCTCTATGATAGTTCCAAATCGATTATCCAACATTATTTTACGATATACTCCACTATTCCTGACGAGATGACTTCCTCGAGAAGCCAGCGCAGATCATCCACCACCAGGGCGTCGAGCCGCTTCTGATAATACGTGGTGAGATCCCTTCCGTAAGAATAACGGCAGAGTGCATAGTCCATCATCCCCTTAGGCGTAGTCAACTGTGCCTCTATTCTCTTCTTTACTATGGATTTATAACTTTCGAATTCCTCGTCGCTTATGATTATGTACTGCATACGGGAGAATTCCTCGCGCACCACGTTGATGGCGTCCATCGGGTCGGCTGAGATGACTCCTTCCGGCAGGCCGTCCTGGGCGCATGGCTTGAGCGTTATGTAGAAGGACACCTTCTCCACAGGAGATACGTCCATCTTTCCGTCCACCTGAGCGTACATTCCCACCGGCGAGAGGCTCTTGGCCATCTGCCTGCTTATGGCCTCCCTGGCCAGCAGATAGGTGAGGTAATTGTCTATGTTCAAAGGGATAAGACCAGTGGCGGCCAGGTTCACGCTCGGCTCGTCGCCAGTCTCTATGAAGGTCTTGCGGCCGCTGTACAGGTTGTACGTCACCTTTTCCTTTACGGCATAAGGTCCGGACACGTCGAACGAGCCCAGATAACGGGACAGCTGGGAGAGCAGGTCGGCCTCTTCGATGTTACCGATGAAGATGAACACGCCGTCGCTGACATTGGCATAGCGCTCGTCCAGATAGGCGTCGGCTCGCTCCAGAAGATTGTCCCTGATATTATATGCCGAGCTGTTCGTCTGATAGGCGTAATCCCTGCACATCAGACTGTCCATCACGGGGTTGATGTCGGGAAGTTCCGTGGATGAACGCAGCTGCCGGCAGGAACGGTAGAAGTCGAAGGCCTGATGGTCAGGCTCCCTTCCATAGGAGAATTTCAGCAGAGCCTTGAGGACGGTGGAAATCTCCTCGCTCGGCGCGCTGCCGCCTATCACCGTATCTTCCAGTGAGACATTGAAATAGAACTCCACGCCGCGTGATCTGAGCGCACGGTCAAATTCGTCGCCCTGTATGCCGGAATAGCGGTTCAGCAGGAACATATCGGAAAGGAACCGGCTTTCGCCCGGGAAGAGGTTGTTCATCGAGGACGCCCCGCCCCTCTGGGCCACGCAGAAAGTGAATCCGTCCGTGGAGGGCAGGTATTTATAGACGACCTTGATGCCGTTGCTGAATGTCCAGTGCTTGCCTCCCGTAAGCGGGTCCGTGGTGGAATTGGCCAGCTTCACTCCTCTGGCCGGGGTCTTGATGGCCGCCTGAAGGTCCGGATAGGATTGGCGTTTGTATCTGAATTCCACAGGCTCGCCATAAGTGTCCGCGAGCAGGGCGGCCGCGTAGTTGTTGAACAGCTCGAGTTCGCGTTTGGGTGAGATCCGGCGGCGCGAGAAGAAGTTGCGAAGAGTCTCCTCCGAGGCGAGGTTGCTGCCGCCGATTATAGCGGAGATGCATCGGTCCACGTAGAATGCGTTCGGCTTTCCGAGCTTGAGGCCGGTGGAGATTACGTTCGGCAGCGCGAGATACTTGGCATAGGTGAGCTCCTCCACCGTAGCACCGCCATTGGCCAGATCGGAGAGAGCGCCGTTGATGATGTCCAGCGCCTGCTGCTCGCGTTCCGGGTCAAAAGTGATGTCCATCTGAGTGCGGGAGACATCTATGTAGAACGGTATGTGCTCTGTCTTGAATGCCAATTCGACCCTGTCCTTCAAGATGTTCTGCACCTGGAGGAAGAGATATTCTGACATAAGCGGAACGGCCGTGCCGGCGAGCTCCCTGCTTACCGAACCTTCCTGGAAGGAGAACGAGACGCGGCCCTTCTTCGAGTCGTTCCTGAAGATGGAGCCTTCCTTCGGGATGGTGCTTTCGTATTCGCGGTGCTGAACTTTCGGCATCACGAGGCTGAGCGTGCTGTATCTGTCACGGAATTTCTCCCTGTCGATGTCGCCGCAGACTATGATGGACTGCGGACCGGATGAGGTCTGCATAAAGTCCAAAATCATAAGAAGGGTACTGTCGGTGGTCGCCCTGTCCTTCACGTTCACGTCGGAAAAGCGGAATACCCTGGCGCCGTCGTAATACGACACGAAACCGTCCTCGTTATACGGAATGCCGTGACGGGACAGGTAGTCCTTCGCGTTGATGTGTTCAGAATCCACAAATGCGAGCCGGGTCTGCTCGACATCGAAATCCCCCACCTGCACCAGGGCGAAATCGGCTCTTCCGGCGACAGGATTGTTGGCGATGAAATAGTAATCTATGCCGTTCGGAAAAGTGCCGCTGACGACCTCGTCCGCACGCTTGAGCTTGGGAATGTTCTGTCCCGAAGACGGAATCATCCCCATAAGCAGGGCCGATGCCAGCAGAAATGTCCTGAACCTTTTTACAGTCATCTTACGATTATGGGATTTGTCGAGATCCGGGTCTTATCGATCCTGAGCTCGGGATATGCCCTCGCGATGATCTCCTGAAGCAGGTCTATCGTGAATTTCTCGCTTTCATAATGGCCCAGGGTCGCCACGAGCATACCTTCGTTCTCGAAATAGTCGTGGTAGTGCGCCTCGCCGGTAATGAAGCAGTCCGCACCTTTCCTACGGGCCGTGCCCATAAGAAACGATCCTGCCCCGCCGCATAGTGCGACTTTCGAGATTTTATCGTGCGCGGTGGCGGAGTGCCTGAGGGCCTCTACCCCGAACGTGGCCTTGAGCATTCCGAGGAATTCTTCGGTCGGTGTGGAGTTTGGGAGGATGCCAATGAGCCCGCTTCCGGCGTTCTGCCCGGGTTTGGCCTCCAGCCATTCAAGATTCTCTAGGCCAATCTTTTCCGCTATGCAGAAGTTGACTCCGCCGGGGGCGTTATCCAGATTAGTGTGCGCGGAATAGATGCTGATGCCTTTCCGGATGGCGCTGCATACGCATCTTTGCTGGTAGGAGAGGTCGCTGACTCTTTTCAGGGGATGGAAAAGAAGGGGGTGGTGCGAGACGATCAGACTGCAGCCTTTCGTGAAGGCTTCGTCGATGACGTCTTCAGTTACATCCAGACAGGTGAGAACGGCAGTGACCTCGTCCGACTCCAGACCTACCTGAAGACCGGCATTGTCAAAATCGTCCTGCAGACAGAGTGGAGCCACCCGCTCCAGAGCATTTTCTATATCGCGCACTTTCATACGTGCGAATATACGAAATAAAATCGGGAGTTGACGAAGAATGGGGCCAACCAGCACGTGTACCGCCCGGTGGTCTCGGGCATAAAAGGACTGCAACTTTTCAACCGTTTCGGCGGCGGTGCAGACAATCGTCTATTAGAGTAGTTAAGTATCAGCTGGACTGCCGGTCAAGGCAAAGTCGGCTATCTATGCCTTGCCAAAAACACACAGTATAGTAAATTCAAATAGGAAGGCATTACATTTCCAGCATGCATTCACTGTTAATTGCAAAACAAAAACACAATCTCGATTAATTGCAAAATTTGAAATTAGCGGGAACACCTATCAGCCTCTCATCGCGTTCTATACCACTTTCGCGCTCCCTAACCCCATTTTAAAAGCGGGTGCGGGAACACCAGATGCCACCACAGCGTATTCTGTGGCACATCGGCGCTCCCGTTGATTTTACACTTTTCATTAAGCTTTCTTTATGGACATCAACGTCAACGCGAAGGCGCTTACAAGCCTTCACTAGACGATACGCAATAAAATCGGCAAAAGTCAGACGCGAGGAGGGCCGTCCCATCGAGCCCACCGCTGTGTCTGATCTTTAGCCACCGGAGACCGCCCATTCCGGCGGCGGTGCCGATATTCACCTATTATGGCAGGTAAGTATCTGTCGGATCATCTGTCCGGGCAGAGGCTTTTCTGCGCTGTCGCTATGTGACCCTGTACGGGCAAACGCTGACACTGCGAACGGGGGACTGTGCCTTCAGGACGGCTTGCCGCCGTTGGCTCCTGAACGGGAGGGGCCCACGAAGTGGGAGGGATAGCGCGAAGCGCGTATCGTCCTGAAGGCACAGTCCCCGTTCATCAGCCATACCATCACTGAGCTCTATCCGAAAAATCTGAAAGGGTGCGGATTTTGGCATTTCCGCACCCTTTCGCTTCGCCCCGCCAAACGTTTGAACTGCACCCCGAAAGTTGGACACCAACATTGAGTTTATGAAGAGAGAACGATATCCAAGTGTTATCGCCGCTATCCGAAAGTATGAAAGTGGCGTTTCGAAATGTTGTATATGCAAAGAATACCACATTCACGACAGAGCGTTTCAGCTGTACTATAACAGGTACAAGGCCGGCGGTATAATAGTCACGGATTTTAATACAGGTGCCTAAGTTAAAAATACATAACTTAGCATCATGAAAAAAGCAAGGCGTAAGTACGACGCAAGATTCAAGGCTCAGGTGGCGATTGAGGCCATCAAGGAGCGCGAGACATTGAGCGAGCTCGCAGCGAAATTCGAGTTATCACCGGTGATGATCAGCCGGTGGAAAAAAGAGTTCATTGACAATTCGGCGTCGGTATTCGGAAATCCGGTTGCGGACGATGCGGCATTGGAGAAGCAAAAGGAAAGATACCCGATGAAGAAGGGCTTCATGTATCTGACAGCCATCATAGACGTGTATAGCCGCTTTATTGTCGGCTGGAGCCTGCACAACACGCTCGATGCGTCAAACTGCATTGAGGTGCTCAAAAGTGCCGTTGCGCGGCACGGAGCGCCTGAAATCATAAACTCAGATCAGGGTTGCCAGTTCACGAGTAAAGAATGGGCTGACGCCTGCGCTCAATATCCTGAAATGAAGGTCAGCACGGACGGCCGCGGCCGGACCAAGGATAACATTTGGATAGAAAGATTTTGGAAAACGATAAAATACGAGTACATTTACATCCGGCCGGAGGAGACCGGCACGGACTTGTTCTTTGGAATCAAGGCATTCATAGACGACTATAACTATCACCGTCGTCACCAAGGAATCAACCGCACAGTACCAAGCAAGCTCTACCTCCGGTCGGCTGCTTGTGCTTAACTAAGAAAAGGAAGGTACCTGTTTAAATACCGGTAGTATTGCATTCTTACACTGGTGATTTTATTACTTCTGACAATATTGACGATGGTAAAATTTATCTAGTTGAGGATAAGTACGCGAATATTAGTGCCCATTCGGCGATGTTAGTGCGAAACGCCTTTCCTGAAGGATTTAAAGAAGTTGGAGGATTGATAATCCAATATCGCTTTGAAGAAGGGTCAGATTATACAGTCAGCACATTTGAAACTGTAGGAGGAGATGAATCAGTGACTGGATACATTCTCAAACCCGAAGGTCCCGATACTACTACTCCGAATATGGACAAACGAATCCCGGAGGGGGTCTACTGTTTAATGAATCCGTCCCTAAATCAAGGAAAATTTTATATCATTTAGGTACCAAAAGAAGACATACAAAAGGATGTCAATTAGTGGGAGCAGAGAACGTTAGGACAATTATAAAAAATAAGTAATTAAAATATAGTTGATTATGACTAAAATTAGATTTGCTGCCTACTTAATGGGAGTGGTATTGTTGTTTTCATCTTTTAATGTGCAGAAATGCGCTGATGCGTTACAAAAGGCATATGAAGAGAAAGACTATGATGCCTTTGTAGATGCATTTCCGAATAAATATGAAGATTTTGTGAATGTATATGGTTATGATCATGAAAATAGAAAACCAATGGTATTATGTATTTATGGCTATGAACACATAAAATTTTTGTTTTCCGATAAAAGAGTAGAGGAAACTAATGTGCTTGATAAAATTTTAAGCCTGTCCTATAATTATATATGGGATGGTATTGATGCTATTTGTTGTTTTATTGATGGAGTATATCAACTGCTTTTAGATAATCCCCATAGAATGATTGAGTATTTTTCAAAAAAAACAGATGAAGAGGTGATATCTTTTCTTCAGTTGTCAATCACTAATATAGATTCTGATAATACATACTATATAAAGGATTATAACAAACTTATAGATACTTACACCCCATATTCAAGTAAAATAGTGAGGCTACTGAAAATAGCATTTGAAAGAGCGAAACGAGCATCTGAAATATTGGTCGTATATTAATAATCTTTATAGGCACTGCCATAACAAATATCCTGGCAATGCCGGTATTATACCCATGAAACAGTAACACAAAAAAAGAGCTGCTCTTCAGCAGCTCTTTGAGCGAAAAACGGGGCTCGGACCCGCGACGTCGTGCGACGTCATAGCCTACAACGTTACCCCCGTCTGCCTTCGGCAGTCACCCCTCGGGGGAGGCTTGAGGTCGCGGAGTACCGTGAACAATTCCACCGAAGGAGCGAAAGCGACAAAAGGGCTTCTGCCCGCCGGCCCAAGGCCGAAAAAATCCCCCTTCAGGGGGTGCAGGGGGTTAGATTAAACTCAAAAGAGAGTGCTCAAGATTTTGAACACTCTCTTTTGAGCGGAAAACGGGGCTCGGACCCGCGACCTCAACCTTGGCAAGGTTGCGCTCTACCAACTGAGCTATTTCCGCAATGGGAATGCAAATATAGAGACTTTTTTTGTTTTCACAAACTTTTCGGCCAAAATTTGCATTCCTCCATATCACTTTGTATAAGTGAATACCTGATAGCTTATCGCGGAGGATATTCCCTTGTCCTTGTCGGTGTTGCGGTAGCCCACGGCATAGACCACATATTCTCCCGAGCCTTCGAGAAGGTACGTGAAATCCACCGTGCCCTTTCCCTTCAGTACTATGGAGTCAAGCATACTGTACTGCTTGGCTATGGCTATGTAGTCCCTGGCGACGTCACACTTGTCCTCGTACTCGTCCCAATTGGCCTTGGAAACCAGACCGCACACATAGGTGTAGTCGGCGGAAGGGGTCACGTTCACGCGCACTCCGCTGATTTCGAAGGTGAAATCGAGGTCCACCTGAGTGGCCTTGGCAGTATGGAACTTGTGGAACACGCCCTTGCCGCTGGAAGTCAGGTTTCCATCCTCGTCGAAGTCGACATCCACTACGACCACGTAATAGTCCGTGTCGTCCCTGAGGTCCAGGGAAACGTTCTCGTCCGTGGAGGAATTGTAGTAGCCCTGGTAGAGAAGCACACGCGGGTCGTCCACTCCGGCATAGGAGGCCATATTGGCCACATAATTGAGGATGGAGTTGATGATGTAGGCCTCTCCGTAGGCGTCATACTGCGATGCGGTGAACAGATCGGTGTAATAATACGCCGAAGGGTTCAGCGGCGACACCTCGACATCCACTCCGGAAGAGGTGATGTTGCTGGTTGTGACGGAGAAATTGCTGTACGCCGCAGCGGAATCCGACACCTTGCTCTGAAGAAGGTGGACGGAGACACCCTCCACTCCCTCAGCGGAAAGCTGAACAGTGGCACTGCGGTCGACGCCGTCGGCATTGGCCTCAATCTCCAGAGAGATTTGAGCGGAGTTCACCATCTCCACAGACACCCACGAAGCGTCCGTAGTGACCGTAGCCGTCTTCCCGGAAGCCTTTCCCAGAGAAGTGTACGGAATCACGAGGGAGCCGCCCTCAGCGGGAACGGAGTACAGGGATTTTTCTACCTTGAAAAGGGATATTTCATCAGCAGACCCTCCGTTCTTATCCTCACAGGAGAGGGTAAGAACGCAGAGAGCCGCTGTCCAAAAAGCATTTAGTATTCTTCTGAATTTCATAATCAGTCACCGACGACAAAGTAAACGTCGATCTGGTAAATCTTATAGGAATCTTGATCGCTCATAACACGGAAGTACTTATAGGTAAGATCCTCCGGGATATGTGTTCCGGTATAGATATCTCCATCCTTCTCATTGCTGAACGAATCCCCGGACATCTTCCAGCTTGAGCCGTCCTTGGAAAGTCTTACAGTAAGGTAATACATTGAATATGAAAGAGATCGGCTGGCTTTCACGACCACCTTCTGGATATAACCGGTCTCGGCGGTGGCATCCAGGTTGCCTTTATAGCAGAAATACTCGTCAGTAAGTTCGGTCAGCTTAAGATTATTCACCGTGATCGGAACATTAACCGTAAGCTCCGGATGCTCTGTTCCGCAAGCGGCGAATTCACCGCTTACAGTTCCGGTAGTAGCATCAGGATTCTCCACGAGGTATGCGTCTGCGAGAGCCTTTACCTGTGCCGGAGTGATGGTGAGCTTGTACTCCCTGGCCACTGCCGATTTCTGTATGACATTGATGGTCTTGACGCAGGTAACATCCCCGTCGACAAGGGTAACGGTAATCGTGGCGGTTCTCTTCACGTCGGTATTTTCGGTAGCGCTGTATGAAATCGCTCCGTCAGCATAGGAAACCGTCAGCCATTCTGCAGAAGATACTACCGTAGGAGTGTTTGAAGATGCATATACAGGGCAGGCGATGGTGCCGCTCGCAGCTTCGATACCCACATTCACCTCACTTACCTCAGGAGCAACCTCAGGAGCGAAGTTAATGACGAGTGAACCGATAAGAGGGTATGCTGAACCGTCTGAAACATTGTCTACGATAAGAACGAGGTCACCGTCCTTGACGTCTGTGCTGTTCTCCAGATAATAGTTTTTAACATCTGTTGACAGATTCTTTTCAGGCGCAGGGACTGATACGGTCTTGATCACGGTGGTGTCTCCGAAATTTACCAGAGCGAAAGAGAAGTCGTAAGTGGTCTTCTCTGTAAAGTTACCAAGTGAAACCTTGACAGACTCCACGTTCTTGAATGATGCCAATGAAGAAAGATTGATCTTCTTCGCTCCGGTGAGGTAATTGTAATTCAGCCTCTGAACATAACCGTCCTTGCCGGACTGAGAACTGCCGTAGTTGGAACCTGCAGAGCCAGGGTATGAAAGTGTGAAGTTCATCTTGTATCCGTCAGGTCCGCAAGAAAGAACTGTCCTGGTTGATGAGAAGCAGGTGTAATATGAGGAGAATTTATGCTCCCAGTTCTGATGACTTGTAAGTGTCACTTCCTGAGAAGTGAGTTCATCAGTTTCCTTAAGATGAACGGTAGGAGCGGCTATCTTGCCTCTTTCGATTACCAGACCCTTCCTTTCAAATACGAAAATGGCCCTGTTCGTATTGACGGTGATCTTGACATCATAAGTTCCCGGAGCGGCCACGAACCATGTGGTGAGATCCCCGAGATCCGTCGATTCCTTAGGAGTCACGGTAATCTTCGAAGATGTGCTTGAAGGAGTCAGGGTCACGTCTCCTATGGTCTTGGAAATATCCACGGAGAATTTTCCAGCGAGATCCTTGTTCGCGCCCACAGCCTCGATTACCACGTTGTTCACGAGGTTGTTCTTCAGATACTGGGAAGTAATTCCAGAATATGTAAGTTTGCAGAATCCGAAAAGATGGGCAAGATTGGTGCTCACCCCGCTGGTGACGGAGTATTCCTTATACGTTGAATCATATGATGCTGTGGCGGTGTATATATCGCCCGGGGCACCGATCATAGCATCTGCCACACCATCCCAGGTATCGGAATAACCGGACTGAGAGTCCTTAAGGTTTACCTTCCAGGCTGAAGCAGTGGATGCGTAGGTAAAAGCACTTGAAGGGAAGGCGTAATAAGCCTTGTAATGATCTACATAGTCATCCTCCACGATGCTGTAAAGATAACCCGAGAACACCGGTGTAGCGGCTGCAGGGTCCACGATCTTGAATTTTGACTGGTATGTATTTGCCGCATAACCCTTCCTGTCAGCAACCTTGATCAGGGCGTCAGGAGTAGCTTCATTTGCTATGGCGACGGTAAGATAATCCCCGCTGGCGAAAGCGATGGCATCCTTTCCGTCATAGGAAGCCTTAGTCTGAGGCACCGTTACGTCAAGGGCCACATTGAAGACGTCTCCCGAATTCTCCGGGGCCACATTTTCTTTTGAACAAGCAGCCAGGGCGAGAAGAGCGGAAGCTGCGACGTATAATGATTTTTTCATATTCTTCTGAGTTTTAAATCCTTACCAAGCGGTATAATCTGTGTCACTTATGGTAATCTTTCCGCCGTGCGTGCCGTATGCACTGTTCACTACGGTTACATACTGAGCCGAATACCTGGCATCGCTATTGCGAACAGCCTTGACAAGCACGTGGCCAGTGATTACTGAAGAATCGAGATAAACATAGACTGAAGTGTTGTATTCGTCCACGACGACTTTCAGATCGTCTGACTCAGCGGTTACGTGAACCGTTCCGTCATTGCCGGTCAGAGCGTATTTGAGGATAATCACTGAAGTGCCGGTCTCGAAAGATTCGGTGTCACTGGTCACCTTGAGACTGAAGACGTTCTCCTTGGCAATCGTGATCACAGTCTCACCGAGAGTGAATATGTAGGCCTCGTCAGTCTCTTCCATAACGAGCTTAGGCTCAACGGTTCCGCTGACAGGAACTTCCGTCCAGACCTCACCGTCGAAAGACACGTACCATACGCTGTTCTCTATCTTGAACTGCGGTGTCTTTCCATCCACACCGTCCTCGCCGGTGACAGGGACCTTCTCGCCGTCATTCAGAATAAACTCTCCGTCGATGGTCCAATAGTAAACTCCATCCTCTTCCTTAATGCCAACTACCGGAGCGACAGCATCCTTGCCGGGCTCTCCATCAACACCATTCGTAAGCGTGGACACGGTACCGTCACTGAAGTGAATCTTGTAACCGTCTTCCAGGGTCTCGACACTGGTAATCGTCACGGCCTTTGCGGCTGCCTCCACCAGTTTGCTGATGGACGAAGCGTTCTCATTAACCTTCGATTCGAGTTCGTCAACCCTTTTCTCAAGAGCGTCAACCCTGCTCTCAAGCCCTTTTGTGCAGGCACACAGCGATACTGCGGCAAGCACCGTCAACAATAATCTTTTCATATACACTTGAATTTAATGATTTTAGAATGATAGTATCGGTCTGAAGATAGCTGGCTGATCGGTCCAGTCTATCTGAGGTTCAAACTTCCCGTTCGTATATATCCAGAAACAACATACGTTACCTTCTTCATTATCATAGAGCGAAGATGACATCAATTCACAATAATCACCATCTCCCGCACGGGAGTTGTTCGCCTTGAATTCCTCCTTCTGCGCAGACGGAATCTGACTCATAAAGGTATTGATATGTGCCAACGGATCATAAGAAAGTTTGATAGACGCGCCATCTCTATAATAGTAAGAGATATCTGATCCATATGTCTGAAGCGTCTCCAGCGCCTGGGCCAATTCGGAGCCTCCCAGATTGGCCAGAAGATCCCAAACCTGGCCGATGCTAGGCACGTACCATCCGGATGAGCTGACAGGAGCCGAAGGAGAGAAATCCGTTACGGTCCAGTCAAATGCAGGACACTGCTGAATCTTATCTCCCGGATAATCGGAAATTATCGCCTGTGTCCAATCATATCCGTTCACGTCTGCATACCAAGAAGATCCCAGACGAACATTCGAGATATGGTCGAAAGAATACTCGAAAGAATATTTCGTCTCTGAGGAATCCTTTCCGTGAGCACCCTTGAGTGCCATCACAAGTCCGTGTTTATAGCCAAGTGCCATCTCCGTAGCAGAAATGCGTGTAGTGTCGGTCTGGAACACGATGCCTATCACAGTCTTCCCGGCCTCGGGAGCAGGTTTGACATCCGCCCATATCATAGTGCTGTCCACAGGGTCATAACCGAGCAGTCCACCGTCACTCCAGGTACCGTCGCTGTAATAATAGTCTCCGACCTTCACTTCCCCCGCCGGGATGATGGACTGACTCACAGCAACCTTGCAGCTGGCCTTGAGACCCGCAGCTTCCACGACCAGAACGGCCTCGCCAGCGGCCACGCCGACGACCTTGGCGGAAGTCTGATTGTCATCCTCCTTAGGATCGATGGCGGTGAAGGTAATCACGCCTTCTTCTCCTTCTACGCTCCACTTCATACCCTTCACGGTGACGTTTTCAGGAAGGATGGTGGCGGTGACGATGAATGTCTCGCCTTCCTTGATCTCCTTTTCAGTCACGTCCAGGGTAAGCGATTCACCCTTAACCTCGTGCACGTTCACAGTACACTGGGCTGCCACATCACCGACCGTCGCCGTGATGATCGCCTGTCCTTCGGCACGGCCAAGCACGACTCCGTGATTAACCATAGCCACAGTCTCATCGCTCGAAGTCCATTCCACCACCGGAGCGGTGGTGTCCTCGGGGGTTATCGTTACCGTAAAGGTATATTGTTCATAAACATTAAGATCCAGGCTTTGAACATCCAGAGAAATGCCTTCGGCACTTACCGGAACGACCTCCACGGCACATTCCGCATATTTGTCTTCCAGAGATGCGGCTATGGTGCAGGTTCCCAGATTCTGCGAACTGAGAGTCAGCGTAATCACCCCGCCCTCACAGGTCTTGTCTGCAATCTCGACCACGCTGTCGTCTGAATTGACTATCTCCACGTCCGCGGCCTTGTCTTCCGGAGACACGGTCAGGACCACTTCCGCACCCGAACCGATGAAGGCAGTCACCTTCTTGTCCAGGAACTGCAGTTCCGTTTCTGTTTCCGGTTCAGGATTATCAGCGGGTTCAGGACTTTCACAGCCCACCAAAAGAAATCCGGCGATCACGCCGGCAGTTACACTTCTTAAGCGCATTATTTTTATACTACTAACTAATTATCAACTACTTAATACAAAAAGAAAAATCGCAACCCGCGATTTTTCATCTGCAAGTTACGATTTATTATTAAAAATCAAAAGGAATTTTTTAAAAATTTTTACTCGTGCGTGGCGAATCTCTGCTCGGCCAAGGCTTCATACTTTGTGCCCGGACGGCCGTAATTGGCATAAGGATAGATGGATATGCCTCCACGCGGGGTGAATAGTCCGGTCACTTCTATGTACTTCGGATCCATAAGCGCGATGAGATCCTTCATTATGATGTTCACGCAGTCTTCGTGGAAATCGCCGTGGTTTCTAAAGCTGAAAAGATAAAGTTTAAGGCTTTTGCTTTCCACCATCTTCACGTCCGGAATGTAGCTGATCCTGATCTCTGCAAAGTCCGGCTGCCCCGTGATAGGACAGAGCGACGTGAATTCCGGGCAGTTGAATCTTACCCAATAGTCGTTCCCGGGGTGCTTGTTCACGAATGTCTCCAGCACTTCCGGAGCATAGTCATCTCTGTATTTCGTCTTCTGGCCCAATGACTTCAGACCCTCGTCTTTACGTTCCATTATATATCACTTAATTTGAATGGGTTATACGATATATGTTCGTCGAAGGTGTCTCCTTCCTTCTGTTTCAGTTCCTTCACCACTTTAGCAGTCACAGGGAGAATGATTATCTCATAAACCACCTTGACTGTCACCTGCGTAAAGATAATGCTGACAATCGCCTTCGGGCTCATAAGTCCCCAGAATGCCAATGGATAAAAAACGCAGGAATCGAGCAGCTCGCCTCCGAGAGAAGACAGTATCGCGCGCCAACCGAAGCCGCGGCCCTTCGTAGACACTTTCATCCTGCTGACTATAAGGGCATTGACATTCGAGCCAATGAGAAAGGCCAGAAGCGAAGCTACTGTGGTTCGTGGAACAAGAGCGAAGAGCGAATTGAAAGAATCCGCCACTGCCCTGCTGCCATCCTCGATCGGCGCAGGAAGAGCGCACACAAGCGCGGAGGTCAGAGCCACGAACACGCTCATCATAAACGCGAGCCAGATCACGAAACGAGCCTTACGGTAACCGTAAACCTCTGTGATACAGTCGTTAAGGATATAGGAAATAGGGAACAGGATTACAGCTCCTGAAAGCTGAAGTGAAGTATGGCCGACCTGCCATACCCTGGGAACAAAAATGTTCGACGTGATGAGACAGACGATAAAAAGTACTGTCATCACCAGAAATCTGGTACTGAATTTTGACATTTTCTTGTTTTTTAACGTGGTTTCAAGAACACAGGGCCTGCCCCGTCAACGGGCAGGACCCTTTGTTTATATTTTAAACCTCAAGCGAAGTATTGAATTCTCTTAAGAATCGTAAGTCGTTTTCGAAATAGTGACGAAGATCGTTAACCTGCCACTTTAGCATAGCTATACGCTCAAGTCCCATACCGAAAGCGAATCCGCTGTACTTCTTGCTGTCTATCCCGGATGCCTCGAGCACGTTAGGATCCACCATACCGCAACCCAGGATCTCGAGCCAACCGGTTCCCTTGCAGATGTTACATCCCTTACCGTGACAGATATTGCAGCTTACATCCACCTCAGCCGAAGGCTCAGTGAATGGGAAGTAGCTCGGACGCATACGGATCTGAGTCTGTGGGCCGAACATCTCACGGGCGAAAAGCAGAATGGCCTGCTTAAGGTCGGCGAATGTCACGTTCTCATCTATATAGAGACCTTCCAATTGATGGAAGATGCAGTGTGCACGTGCGCTGATGGCCTCATTACGGAACACTCTTCCCGGGCAGACCACGCGGATAGGAAGCGGCATAGTCTCCATAGCCCTTACCTGTACGCTGGAAGTGTGTGTGCGAAGAAGAAGCGGGTTGAGGTGTCCTGCCGATATGAAGAAGGTGTCCTGCATATCACGGGCAGGGTGATTGGCAGGGAAGTTGAGAGCCTCGAACACGTGATGATCGTCCTCTATCTCAGGGCCTTCGGCTACATCGTAACCGAATTTGCGGAAGATACTTACGATCTCCTCGCGGACCATACTTACAGGGTGACGGGAACCGAGTTCAAGTTCATCTCCAGGAAGAGAAAGGTCTTCCATAACGCCCAGATCGGAACTTGCACTCTCAAGAGTAGCCTTAAGTTCTTCGATCTTGGCTATGGCAGCCTGCTTCAGTTCATTCAGAGGCTTGCCGAACTCCCTCTTGGAATCCTTGTCCACGGTGCGGAACTCCTCGAAAAGCGCCGTAATCTCGCCTTTCTTACCCAGATAACGGATCCTGGCGTCCTCCACCATCTTCACAGAAGTGCACTTGAGTTCGTTAAGTTCACCGATAATTCTCTCTATGTCTTCCTTTTTCATATCTACTCAAGTTTCGCAAGTGATAATAATTATTATTAATATATAGCATTGTGCGGCACTTACGAAACTTTCTTCCCGCGCACACGCTACGCTTTTAGACTACTACGTTACCCTATCCCTAAATCCCTTTCCTCGGGAAAGGGACTTGCTATCGGCCTTTCAGGCCTCCACATCTGTTTTTCGCAATGCGAAACATATAATATCTATTTGCTCCTTTTGCTTGCTCTTTTATCTCTGGCTTTCTTCTCGCGCGCCGCTCCCTGCTTAAGGTACTTGGCCCACTGATCTTCATTCAAAACCTTGGCGATAGAATTGTACATCTGCTCATTCCATCTGTCCTGAACTTGGATGTAAATGTCTGATCCTTCGACCTTTGCCTTGTTCTTTTGCTCAAGTTCGGCGATCATCGCGCCGTAATCGTGAGTAAGAATGGAATCCAAGTAGAATACCTGCCAATACTCAAGGTCGAGGGTCTTTTCGTACTTCTCTATGGTCTTGTCTATGCTCTCGCGCAGCTGCTTCTCCTTATCCGCAGGGGAAGATTCCTGAGCGAAGACAGACGCTGAAACCAGCAGAGAAAGGACTATCCAGAAATATTTCATTAGATTTGTATTCAAAATCGTACAAAAATACACAATTATAAACAAAATGAAAAAGGTTCTCACCATTCTGGCGTCATTGGCGCTGTTTTTCCAGATCGACGCGCTCGCTTGCACTAACGTCATCATCACAAAAGGGGCTTCCGCCGACGCCTCATCCATCATCTCATACGCCGCCGACTCGCACTGGCTATACGGAGAACTCTATTTTCACAAGGCCGCACGCCATCCGCTTGGCAGTCTAAGACAGATTATCGAGTGGGACACAAACAAGCCGCTCGGCTATATCCCCGAGGTCGAATACACCTACCAGACGATGGGCAATATGAATGAGTATCAGCTCATTATCGCCGAGACCACCTGGGGAGGCCGCGAGAGTCAGATCAACCCGGACGGCATTATGGACTACGGCTCGCTCATCTACGTCACCCTGCAGAGGGCGAAGACCGCGCGCGAAGCGATAACGTGCATAGCCGAATTGGCCAATACCTACGGCTACCCGTCCGAAGGCGAGACCTTCTCCATCGCGGACACTCAGGAAGCGTGGATTATGGAGCTCGTGGGCAAGGGCGAAGAGAAGGGAATTGTGTGGGTGGCGCGCCGCATCCCCGACGGGTACATCTGTGCACATGCCAATCAGGCCAGAATCGGCACTTTCCCTCAGGACGACCCCGAGAACTGCCTCTTCGCGCCGGACGTAATCTCTTATGCGCGTCGAATGGGCTGGTACGAAGGTGAGGACAAGGATTTCAACTTCCGCCACGCCTACAACCCTATGGATTGGGGCGGTGCGAGAGGGTGCGAGGCCAGAGCCTGGTCAGCGTTCAACATCCTCTGTGACGGAGAGTTCACCTACGAGAAGGACGGAAAGACGGTGTGCGAGAGCGCCGACAGCTACCTGCAGCACGCGATGGGATACGAGCTCGACCACGAGATGCCGCTGTTCGTCAAGCCGGCCCGCAAACTGACCGTGAAGGACGTGGCCGACGTGATGCGCGACCATTACGAGAACACCCCTATGGATATGAGAACCGATGTGGGAGCGGGCGGGAACGCCTGTCCATACCGCTGGAGGCCAATGTATTACGAAATGGACGGTAAGACCTATGCCAATGAGCGCGCCATCGCCACTCAGCAGACCGGATTCTGGTTCGTGGCACAGTCCAGAGGCTATCTTCCTCGCGAAGCCGGAGCCCTGGTGTGGTTCGGATGCGACGATGCGGCGACCTCATACCTGACGCCTTGCTACGTTAATTCTACCGCAGTGCCGGAATGCTTCCGCGAAGGTAACGGCAACCTTCTCTCATATTCAGAGACCTCTGCCTTCTGGGCTTGCAACCGCATAGCCCAGTCCTGCTACAAGATGTATAACTTTATGGAGCCTGTGGTGCGCGCCCAGGCAGACGCGTGGGAGAACGAGAACATCACCTCTGCCGTGCCGCAGATGGACGAGAAACTCTGCGCCCTGATCGAAAAAGGCAAAACAAAAAAGGCCATAAAGGAGATGACCAGGTTCACAGCCACTCAGGCTCAGACCATCTTCGACAAATGGACTGATCTGGACAAACTCCTGCTGGTCAAATTCATAGACGGCAACGTGAAAGCCCAGAACCCTGACGGCAGCTTCGTTCACAGCCAATGGAGCGAAGGCATTCCCGACGGCCTCACCCAGCCGGGCTACACCGAGCACTTCCTGAAGTGCATCGTGCAGGACCACGGCGAGGCGCTGGAGGTGAAATAAGATTTAATTAATTATCAATCTGCACCTTATGATGTCCCGCCTTAAGATTTCGAGACGGACATCCGGAGAGATTAAGCGTAGCTGTGCAGCCCACAGGGACATCGATTTCAAGCACCACGGTATCTCCCTTGCGCTCCCAGGCCGAGGAAACAGTTCCGCGGATGCTGTCGTATGAAGCGGCGGCGGAGTCGAGTCCGCCAGGGAAATGAGGTGCGATTACGATATTGGCAAAGCCCGGAGCAGACTTGTCAGGATTGATTCCGGCAAGATCAGAAACATACCAGGCGGCGATGTCTCCGAGGAAGGCGTGGTCCAGAGACGAATCCTTCCAGTCCGGACGCAGCACCCAAGTCTCGCAGAGGGTAGTCATCCCCTTCTTTATCCAACCACCCCAGTTCGGGCTTTCTTCCTTTGCGGCAAGTCTATAGGCGATATCAACGTGCCCGTATCTGGTCAACATTCTCGGAACGGTCTTGCTTCCCATTGAGCCAAATTCCACGAAGTAATCGTTTTCCACTATGCTTCGTGCCAGATTGTCGGCCACGGCCTGCTCCCTGCCTTCGGGCACAAGACCGAAATAGAGAGCTATGCCCTGAGCAGCCTGGGAACCGTTGGCATAGAGATTGGCCTTTTCATCAAACCATTTGGCATTGACGGCATTGCGGATCGCCTGCGCCTTGGCGAGATACGGGGCCGGATCCTCACCGACCAGACCGGCGAAACGCGCCATCACGCAGTAATCCTTATAGTAGAAGCACGGAGTCGTGAATTCGGTCGGAGTCGCGACATTAAGATATACCCAGTCTCCGATTCCGTAGGTCGGAAGCCCGTCGGCACCCTCACGGGTAGAAAGATATTCCAGATAACGCTTATAGACAGGCCAAAGCGCCCGTATGTGGTCATCGACTCCGGTGTAGTCATAGACCAGCTCGGCTATCGTAAAAATCGAAGAATCCCATACAGGGCCGATCCAGTCGTCATATCCCCATCCCCAGTCCGGCATTATGCCGGAAATCCGGCCGTCAGGCCGTATGTTGTCAATTACGTCGCCAGGCCACTTGTTGAGAAAGTACGGCGCCATATCGAAGTTCAGCAGAGCAAGTTCGGTCGTAAGGAAATTGTCCGCAGTCCAGCCGTTCTTCTCACGGTGCGGGCAATCGGTAAAGATGGAGTGGAGATTGTTAAGATATGTCCGGCGGGCCATCTCCCATACGGTGTTGAGAGTCTGGTTGGAGCAGTGGAACTCCCCTGCGGACGCCACGTCCGTATGCACCGCGATCGCGGTTATGTTGTCGGCGTTCAGCTTCATCGGACGGTCAGTCCTCACTTCGGCATAACGGAATCCGTGATAAACGAATGACGGACTCCAGACTTCCCTTTCGCCGCCCCTGAGGATATAGACATCCCGCTGGAAATCATATCCCGGGACCGGAGTGAAGTAGCAGTTGATGTTTTTATATTCCAGCGTACCGTCCTCAAGCTGTATCTCAGCGTGATCGAGAGTGAGGCGCGTCCCGGCTTCCCCCTCGACTGAAATCTCGCAGACTCCGGCCATATTCTCGCCGAAGTCAAATACATAGCAGGTGTCGCCCCAGGACTTGACGCTCACTGGAGTGAACCTGCGCGTCCCGGCTATAGACTGCATCATCTGGGACTTCAGCAGCGGAGACGGAGCCCCATACGCTGTAGCCTGTGCCCAACGGCAGTCATCGAAGCCCGGACAGTCCCAACCCGGAAATTCCTTTCTGGCGTCATAGACATCGCCGGCATAGATGTTTGTGGTGATGTACGGACCGTCGGAGCAAGTCTTCCAGGAAGAGTCGGTAGGCACAATCTGACGGGAGCCGTCGGCATAGACGATGTGCAGTTCAGCAATCATCTTCGCCCTTCCTCTCCAGGCGGCCTTTTCAAAGTACCATACGGACACCGGCTGGATCTCATTGTAAAATCCGTTGCCAAGCACGGCACCGATGCAGTTGCTCCCTTCCTTCACAAGAGAGGTGACATCATAGGTACAGAACAGGTTGCGCTTGTCGTAGGCGGTATATCCCGGCTCAAGACGGGATGCGCCGGCGACTTTCTCGCCGTTGAGAGTAACAACGGCATACGCGGCCGCGCTGACATAAAGCCTTGCGTATGCTATGTTCCCATTGGCATTGAACTCTTTACGAAGCATCGGAACAGACGGATCGTCCTTACCGGCCGCATCGCTGATCCATACTCCCGTCCAGTCGGCGGAGCTGAGAGGCCCTGTAGAGAACCTGGCGACCGGAGACAACAGCTCGCGGCTGTGGTCCGCATTCCACGCTCTCACCCTCCAGCAGTAATCGGTAAAAGGCTGAAGGACCGCCGGGCGCACACCCTCCGAAAGGGAATCCGGGCAGGTGGCTATCTCTATCTCGTAGCCAGCCTCGATGAAATCCTGTCCTGCCGAACCGGTGTAAGTCCAGCTGAACCGGGGAGACTGAGAATCCACGGCAATAGGCTCGGTGAGGGATTCACATTTCATATTTGTGATGCTCTCCCGCGGCGAACTGCAGCCGAAGAGTAAAATGCCCGATAAAAGGAAGAAATGCGTGAACTGTTTCATATCCTGATGCTTAAAAATACAAACTTCTGCCGACACGAAAGATGCCGGCAGAAGGAAAAAGTTAATTTACACTGTTGATCTGTTCATTGGCGGACTTGACGATAGACAGAGTCGTCGTATCGCAGTCATATACCGAGAACATGCCCTGCGGCTCGAACGGAGGGTCGCCGATAAGGTCATCTCCATCTTCCCACAGCACGTCACGCTGACGGCCGGCGCCTGCAAAGGCCCAGAAATTCGCCCCGGCCAGGACATCGCCCTCGCGGGCAGACTTGACCACCATATCAAAAAGCCAGGTATAATACTGGTCGCGGCGGTTGGTAGATGTCGCTATGTCATATGACCTTTCACCGTTCACGAGATCGCGCAGGAGACCGAATTCCTCCACGACAAGCGGCTTGTTCAGTCTGCGCGCCACATCTATGTGTTTCTGAAGATGTGCCATGCTGTCGCCATAGAGGTCCTTGAAGCCCCAGTTATCAGGCCAGCAGTGGAATGTGCAATATGAGAAAAGCGGGTCGGAGTGGATGACTTCGTAATCCCCCGGAATGTTTTCGCATCCCTGCTGTCCTTCGCAACCGGTGGAAATCATATGATTCGGATCGATGCTGCGGATGATTTCGGCGGAGTGATGCATATATTCGATGAACTGCGGGTGAAGTTCATCCTTGAATGCGCGAGGCTCATTGGCAATCTGCCAGGAGAAGATGGTCGGATCATCCTTGTATGCAACTCCGGTGATGGAGTTGGTACGGCTGACCATAGTGCGGAGATACTTGTAGAACATCTCCTTCGTATCGTCACGGCTGATGAAGCGGCTCGCAAATTCCGGGTAGTCAGGTCCCCAATAAGACGGCGGTTCCTCACCCGTGGCTTTCTTGACATAATACGTATATCCTCCGCTCCACGGGCAGTGGTTGTTGAAATACAGTATGGCAGTCATTCCCCTCTTGCCAAGTTCTGCCATAAAGTAATCCAGACCCACGAGAAGATCTTCGTCGAGTACGCCCGGCTCACTCTGGAGATAAGGGATGATGGAACGGTTGTTCACTCCGTTCTCGTCGGCCCCGGCAAGCACGCGGAGGTTGGTCACACCTGCAGCCTGAAGGACGTCGAGATCGTGGGAAAGCCGCTCTCTGTCACCTCCTTTACCAGGCGAAGCCAACACTGGGCCTACCCAGTAGTTGACTCCGACATAATAATACGGCTTGCCGTCACGTATGAACTGCGTTCCGTCGGTCGTAACGAATCGTGACGATTCTCCGGCGCACGAAGACAGGACGGCAGCCGCCATAAGAATGGAAAGAATCCTCTTCATTAATCCTCTGCAGCTGTCATTGCGTTAGGATCCTCCTTGTAAGACTTCACGGTGAAGGTGTCGTCGTAGTTGTTCAGGTCGTGAACGATAACGGTTGCACCCTTCTCCCAGGCAGCCTTGATGACATTGCGAAGTCCGCCGCCTGTCCAGTTGTGGTTGAAGACCTCGGAGTCGATGTGAATCTCGGCGTCGTCAGCAATCACGATATCCTTGACATTGCCTGATCCTCTCCAGTGGTTGAAATCCTTGTTGTATTCACCGCCTTTGATGTATGTGCGGGCGAAGTTGGCATATTTAAGTCCGGTGTAACCCTCTACATTGACATTGGTACCGATGCACATAACCCAGTCAGCTCCTGATGCGAGATGCATATCGAAATGAGTGATAGGAGAGCCGTCGAAGTTGCCACCCTTCATGTTAGGTCCGAGAACGACTTTCTCAAGACTTGCGCAGGAAGCGGCGCGAACCTGAATATATGCAGTCCAGTTGGAGAAATCCATCTCTTTGATGTTGCCGCAGCCCCAGCAGATGAAATTCTTGTATTCCTCGTCGGTCATCTGCTTGAGACCCTTGCCAAGGTTCTCGAATACCTCGATGCCCTCGAAAGAAGTAGCTCCGTTGCCGTCAACTGCGAGCACACCCCACTCGTTGTCACACTTGGAGTCCTGAATGAGAGCCTTTGCGGCAGTAACGTCAAGAAGGTTGCATTCACCGATCATGGCAGCAACGTCGCCGTTGTGCTGCTTGAGGGAAGCGAGAAGCTCCTTGTCCTTGATTACGAAGCCGTCAGCTTCAGTAGGAGCGTTGACCTTGATGTCTCCGGAAATAGCCTCGGTTGCGCCGTCGCGCCAGAGATATGCGGTCACTGTCTGTCCCTTTGATTCAGAGTATGCGTCGATACCGAAAGTTACTCCCGTCTCGGTGATGACGTAGTGTGTAAGAGCCTCAGATGCATCACCCCAGGCGATGTAAAGTGAGTCTGTCTCCTGGAAACGTGAGCCCTCGATTTTAACTGAGGCAGGAATACCTGCGGTCACGGTTCCTGAGTAAGGAGTAGGTATGTCAACGAGTGACTGCTCCTCTTTCTGACATGCGCAAATGGCCAGAGCCGCGCAGAAGATTGCTGAAAATGTCTTTTTCATTTTTTTGATTGTTTAAAAAGTTATTAGTTATACTATGGTAATGTATCGTTATTATGCTACTGGACGGGTTGCGGACTCGTCGCGGTCCGGAGTGTAAGGGTCGTCGATCTTCCATCCGTTGGTAGTGTAGCCTTCTTCTTCTCCCTCAAGGCAGTCCCAGTTGGTAGCGGAGAGAGCGTTCGGGTCTTCCGCATAGGCAGGAACGGTGCCGAGCTTCTCGTCTATATTGATGCAGGAGTACACCTCGATGGTGGCGCCAGCCTTCCAGGCATCATAAATTTTCTCCCAGGATTTTTCGACTTTATGGCGGATGAGATAGTAGGAATCTATCTTGATAAGGGCATCAGGCTGTATTCCGTTACCGAAGTTCAAGCTTCCGGACTCACAGTTAGGCAGGTAATCCACACCGGCTTCTCCCTTCTGGCAATGACGGATGTCAAGGTACTTGATCTTGCATCCTGAAGTACAAAGCCAGAGAGCCTTGTTGCTAAGGTGCATATCCACATATTCCAGATTCTCGCAGTCGTCGAGAACGGCACCGAACATATTCGGTCCGCAGATGAACTTGGTGAGGGCCTTGCAGGTATTGAGACGGATTTTGACCGGAGCCTTCCATGCAGAGAAATCGAGCTCCTTAACCCCCTGGCTGAACCAGGCGCACACATTCATACCTTCAGTAGTCTCGTCTGTCTGACCGTCAGAGCCATCGTGAGACATATAGTCCGAGCCCAGAGACTCGAAGAGTTCAAGACCGCGCCAATCTGAAGAAACAGCCCAGGAAATATCGAACGGCCAGCCCTCGACAGGGTTAGGCTCACGCGTTAGCGCCTTGGCCTGAGCCACATCGATAAGTCCGCAGGAACCGGTCATAGCCACCACGGAAGGATTCTTGATGGTAAGATCGGCATAGAACTGCTGATCCGGAATGAAACCTTCTTCGATGGTAGGAGTGGTAACGGTGATGTCACCGGAAATCTTCATCCTCTGATATCCGTCACGGTGAAGATATACATTCACCGTCCTCTCCCTGGCTGCGGAATAGCAATGGATTCCGAAAGATATGCGGGTACGGCGGATTTCGAGAGAAGCGTTGGTCACTTCTTCAAACGCAAGGGAATCGGCATCATTCCAACCGAGCCAGATGTGGTCTGTCATTTCGTCGAAGTCTCCACCCTTTATGGTGATTGATGAAGGATCGCCGGCCTTGACGGTCGTGGAGATCATCTCATCGATCACGACATCCGTAAGCTCAGGATCGACCTTGGGAGCGTCGGGATCAGAATTGGTCTTCTGGCAGGCGCTGATAACAGCGGCCGCAGACAACAACAATATTAAAGTCTTTTTCATATTGAATAAATGGATTGGTTATATCTCTTTAATCTATCAGTTTACCATCCCTGATTCTGCCAGTCTTTCCCGGTGAGAGCCTGGGCTTTGCGTACCTCGTCCAGCGGGAGAGGGAGCTTGAGGAAACGGGTGTCGCTGCAGTTTCTCTCTATGCGGAACCTCTCGTACTTACCGTCCGCAGAGATACGCATTCCGCTTACAGAAGCGTCCGTGAGAGAAAGATTCCCGTCAGGTTCGCACCAGCGTCTCACGTCCCAGAAACGGTGCTCCTCGAAAGCGAGCTCGACACGGCGCTCGTTCTTCAGTCTGAGCAGAAATTCCTCTCCGTTTTCGCTGATGCCCGGGAGTCCGACACGCGCACGGACGGCATTGACGGCTTCACGGGCAGTCATTCCATCGACAGGGGTGTCAGGGCCATAAGCCATATATGCGGCCTCGGCAAAATTTAGATAAAGTTCAGCAAGACGGAACTGTCTCAGATAGCCGTCCTTGTTACCGTTGTCGGCTCCGGAATCGGCATTGATGAATTTTCTGAGATAGTATCCGGTCACCGTACGCCTCGTGTTGGACGGATCGCCGCTGATGGCGCAGTTGCCGCCCTCGCGGGTCCGGATCTCAACCTCAGCACCGTTACGCTCGGCCACCGAGCCGTCAAAGTAAATGGTGCCGTAAAATCTAGGGTCACGGTTACGATACATAGATGCCGTACAGTCGCGGTATCCGAGAGCGACGGCCTCAGGGTTGATATTCGGAGTTCCGTCTTCGTTGTATGGCTTCGAGAGCACCAGAAGAGGCACTGCAGTCAGTCCGTCTTCGGATACTACGTCATAGGCATCGACCATTTCCTGAGTCGGGCAGGCGCCTGAAGAAGCCTGACCGGCATCGAGTGGAAGTCCGTTGGTCTGCCAGAGGGAGCTCTGGAGATTACCATAGCAGTACGGTTGCATCAAAGTTTCCGTATCCCAAGAGAAAGTCCACGGGTAGGAAGACAGGAAATACTTGTCATACGGTCCGTATCCGGTCTCGGATTCCTGAGGGAAATTCGTATCTGTCCCCACCAGACGGCCTTTATGCGAGAGTACATTGGCAAGGCTCCTGCGGGTAATCTCCGCGGCCTTGGCCCAAGTATATTTTTCTGTCCCCGCACAGTCGTCGGCCCAGAGCGGGCTCGCCGCATAGAGAGCAGCCTGAGAGCGGATAGCCTCTATCGCACTGCGGCTTATCGTCGGGCAATATGTCGGAGCGGCATTGAACCACGCCAAAGCCGGATCTGCGGACAAAGCCTCCTCACAGTCTTTAAGAATAAAATCGACGCACTGCGCGAAACTGGCCCTGCTGTCGGCGCTGTAATCCCTATCGGAGGCTACAGGCTCATCGACGACAGGAACACCGCCCCATCTCTTGATCAGGAAAAGATAGTCCAGTGCCCTGAGAGCGTGGAACTGAGAGACAAACATTGCACGTACGCTTGCGTCGTACTGCGGGTTGAGATCTTCCTTGCCTAGATAATACAAAGCAGTGTTCGATATTCTTATGCCGTTGTACAGCGATTCCCAGAGATTGCTCCCCGTGCCAGTGGTGAAAAGAGGCATGGAAGAGGATGATACCGATCCCTTGTACCAAAGAGCGGCATTGCCGTCGCTGTCAGAGGACTGGGCCTCATCACAATAGGCCGCGAGCATTTCCCCACCTTCGCAGTCGCCGGTGGCAACTCCGCTATATACCGGGATAGAGAAAGCGCGGTTTATATTATAATAGGCGCGCGCCATATATTCATAGACGCTCTGCTCGCTTTCCACCCTGTCGTCGGACTGGCTGTCCATAGCCGACGTGCAGGCGGGAAGGATAGAGATGGCTACTGCAGCCAGGATGAGAATATGTTTCCTTTTCATGATCAGAAATCGATTTTAACGCCGAGATTAAACACTCTGAATACAGGAAGCGAAGTCATCGTGCCGGTCTCCGGGTCCATAACCTTGGATTTCATAGCACTGACAGTGAATAAGTTCTGAGCACTGAGTATCCACTTAACGCTGCCGGTCCTGTAAGAAACCGAAGCATTTTTGAGTCTCAGGAAAGACCTGTTCTCGGTATTCCAGTCATTGACTTCGCTGCTCGGAGTCCTGACTCCGTAGCGCAGAGACGGAGAAGTGATCTTCTCTCCTGCCGCATAGCGCTCGGCAGTCCAGGCATTCCGGTGGAGGTCACAATAAACTCCTTCATAATTCAGGTCGGTGCCGTAATCGCTCGTAGCGTAGTAACCGGCCACTCCACTGAAGAGGAGCGACACTTCCAGGTCACGCCAGCCGCCTTCGAGCCTGAGTGAAGCAAAATCGGTCGGACAGCTGCCTTTGCCTATAGGGGCAAGGTCCTTCTGGTTGACAATTCCGTCACCGTTGAGGTCCTTGTACTTGAAATCGCCGAGCTGCGGCACGCCAAGTTCCGAGTACTTCTCGGTATATTCTGCAAGTTCCGCATCAGTATTAATGTATCCGTCTGTCAGATAACCGAATATCTGTCCTGAAGGATAGCCTTCGATTCTGTGGGCGTATGCAAATGTGGACGGATAGGCAGCTTCCTGAGCGCTGATGACCCTGTTGCAGGTATGCGCCCACTGAAGCACGGCCCCGATATGCCAATCGGTGAAGTTCTTCTTCCACGAAAGTGAAAGTTCAAAGCCCCAGTTGGACATCACTCCGGAGTTGACATAACTCTTCGCTCCGGAAGGGATTCCCTGGTAGGAAGGCAGAGAATTGCCCATACTGACAAGCATATTGTCGAGGTGGCGGTAAAAGCCGTCCGCAGTGAGACCGAATCCGTAAGGAAGGACCATATCCGCGCCGAGATTGACTTCCTTACGAAGTTCCGGCTTGAGGGAAGGATTGCCTTCGACGACGATGGTGCCGTCACGCTTGATATAGTCTTTGTACAGATAGCGCAGATAACCTGTAGAGAAGCGGTCCGATGAGGCCAGTCCGCCACTGAGGCGCAGTTTCAGCCAGTCTGTCGTCTTCCATGATACGTATGCGGAAGGCGTCGGAGTGTAGCGGTTTTCTCTTGAAAACGCATCGGAGCCGTTGATTCCGAGGGTAATGCCGGCATCGATCTTCGAATTCCAGCCATAGAGCAGCTGAAGGCCCATCGAGTGGGTATAGAAAGGCATTCCGGCCCCCGGATATTCAGCCTCCGCGGTATCTGCAAGTTCTTCGGTAAAATAAGAATAGAATCTGGCTCCGACAGAATGATCGTCAAAAGTTCTGTTCCAGTCCACGGACGCAATGTAGTCCACTGCGTACTGGTATGTACCGGCAACGGAATTGGTAAGGTTCGTATTGACAGTGCTTCCAAGCTGTTTCCAGTCAGAGACGGAGAAGTCATAATAATAACGGCTGAAATCCTGGAGCGAACGGTTGTAACGGTCGTTGCTGGACTGGAAAGCAAGTCTTCCTGATACGCTCAGGCCCTTGAGCAGGGCGGAGAGGTCAAACTTGAGTCCTGCAGAAGTCGAAAGATATGCGGAAGCAAGCTTCGTGTAGCCGGAGCGGTTAAGAAGTCCATAAGCGGGACTGTCCACACTCTGAACCGTAGCCACATTTCCGTCCGGGGTGAGGGCATCGGAAAGCGTAGGAGGCAGATTGAATATGGTCTGGTAAATATCAGAGTCATAACTATCCTCTCCGGCGAGAAGATTGTTCTGGATATTTCCGGCAATCTGTACGTCGGCGGTAATCCAGTCGGTCATATCTACATCGACCTTCGCCCTGAAATCCACCCAGGTCTTGCGTGGTTCCGTTCTGTACTGGGATGTCTCCTGACGCAGAATGGATGTCTGATTCATAAAGTTGATATTACTCCAGACCCTGATTTTCTCGGAGCCGCCGCTAACGGAAACCCCGGCCCGCTGCATAGTTGCGAACGGACGCACATAACGGTCATACCAGTCATTGTCGCCGGTGCCAAGGTTAAGAGTCCCGGCATTTCCGGAATTCCTGAAAGCTTCAGTGCGAAGATCGGAATATTGTCCGGCGGAGAGCCGCAGAGGTTTGGCGGAGATCTGCTGAATGGCGAAATCAGCCGTGGTCCTCACGGTAACCTTGCCAGGACGGCCGTGCTTGGTCTTGATGTAAATTACACCATTGGCCCCCCTGAGTCCATAGATCGCTGTAGATGCGGCATCCTTCAGAAGAGAGATACTCTCAATCTCCTCGGCGGTTATGAAGTCTATGTTATAATCCTGCATCTGTACGCCGTCGACCACGAAGAGAGGCGTAGAGCCGCTCTGGGTTGAAAGACCGCGGACGTATGCGGTTATGTCGGCATATCCGAGTTCGCTTCCGGTCTCCAGCGTTCCAAGTCCCAGCATCTGGCCCTCGAGAGCCTGTAGCAGATGGGCGGAAGGCACATTCTCTATGTCTTCCCCGGATATGGTCTGCACAGACTGGGCCTGAGCCACAAAGCAGAATTGAACCAGCAACGCAGCGGAAGCTGCTATAATTCGTTTCATCATTACCATCCAGTATTTTGCCATCTTTTGTTTGTCAGGGTGTATAAAGTCTGCGCCTCATCTTCAGGGATAGGAAGAAGCAGGTCGCGAGGCTTGGTGCCGTTGTTGGTAAGGTCACCGCCCACCCTTCTTTCATATTTCAGAGCCCCGGTGACAGGGTCCCTGGTTATGTACATCGCTGTCAGAGTATTGCAGCGAAGCTTGAAATCCTTATATAGACTGCTGCTCTCGTATGCCTCCGCCCAGCGGCGCACATCGAAATAGCGGCACTCCTCATAGCAGAGCTCGACCATTCTTTCCTTGTGGACGAGCGCCCTGAGGGTCTCCTGTGAAAGTCCGTCAGGAAGCGCAGGCATCGAAACCCTGGCGCGGATCTCGTCAACCTGTGCCTTGGCCACGGAAAGATTCCCTGATTCCACTGCCGCTTCGGCAAGATTGAGCTTGATCTCGGCCAAACGGAAATACTTCCAGGGAGCTGCATCCTTAGTATTCACTGCATCGGCGTCCGGAGCCACATACTTTCTGAAATAGTAGCCCGTACGGGTAAACCTGTCCTCCTTGATGTCCTCGCTGAGGCCGTTGTCTCCGCCCACAAAGGTTTCTACATTCACCGGAGTCCCGTCCCAGAGGAGGGCGTCACCGTTCTTGATGACGGTCACATCCATTCGCGGGTCACGCTTCGCTGAATAAGGGTCTGCGGGATCGTATCCCAGCGAGAGAGCTGCAGCATTATAATTAGGAGTCTTGTCGGAATTGTACGGATTCAGCGGGTCGAGCAGAGGCTCGGAAGTGAGGCCGTCTGAAGAGAGCACGTCATAAGCGTCCACGAGTTCCTGAGACGGGCAGGCACCGGCGCGGGTCGCGTTCTTCAGATTCGACGCGGAGCCGATGAAATTGTGTGAAATGGCGCTGAACCCTTCGCTCCTCTGCCATATAGTCTCCCGGTCGGTGGAAGTGTTAAGGTAAGGAGAAGAGAAAAGTTCGTGGTAGGCTCCGGCAGGACCGCTATACACGGATTTGTCCGCAATCTCGGTCTTAAGCGCGTAGCCATTGGCCTCCAGTTCCTGGACAGCCTTAAGATTCTGCTCGTAAGCCACCTTCCAGTGTTCGGCCTTCTCTGCATCCGTGAAATCCTCACCGTAAAGCGGACTTGCCGCGAACAGATAAGCCTTGCTCTTTATGCACCAGGCCAGAGCCTTGGTGACGCGAAGCTGCTCGGCAGAATTGTCTATCCTCCACGGAAGATATTCGGACTCGAGAGCCTCGTCACATTCGTCGGCCACGAATTCCGCCAGATCCCATACGTCATAGCGGCGCATCTTGGAATAGTCGTAATTGTCTGAAAAACCTTTCGGCTCATATCCGAAGGCACCGAACCACTTGATCATCTCAAGCATATAATAGGCCTTCAGCACGTGCGCCTCTGCCGTCCAGCGGGAACGGTCGTTTTCAGAAGTGACGGTGGCGGTTTTTATATGGTCAAGGAAGATGGTGCAGACGCGTATCTGATAAAGATATGTCGCATAGTAGTCTCCGTCATCGCGGAGAGGGTGCGTGCTGGCCGAGCCTGTACCCGAATAAATCTGGTCCGCCACACCCTTGAGCTCAGGCTTGTAGGTAAGCCAGGCCTCATCGCTCAGGCAGGTCGGAGCATTCTGAACAAATTCATAGGAGAACGCCTTCTCCGGAAGCCCGCTGTAGCAGGAGTTCAGATAGGCCGCGGTCTTGTCGTTGTCCGCGAAAATCTCATCCAGAGACTCACGTCCGTCCGGCGTTATGTCCAGCAGTCCGCAGGAAGTGAACAGCGGAAATAAAACTGTCAATATTGCGAGAAACGTCTTTTTCATATCGTATGGAACTGCTAAAACTGCAACTGCACGCAGAAATTAATATTTCTGGTCAGCGGATAATTGTTTTCATTGTCTGTCTCCGGATCCACGTGACGGGTCTTCATATGATAGGTATTCCAGAGATTCTGTCCGACGATGGCGATACGCACATTCCCCAGACCGGCCTTCTTGACAACGCTCTTAGGAAGAGAATATCCGATTTCGGCATTTTTAAGACGGATGAAACTCATGTCACTGACCACGTAGTCATTTCGCTCGTTGGATGCGGAAGTGGCGAGAGTAGCATCGTTAAGAGCTTGATAGGTAATCGTTTCCCCATTCTCGTAACGCTCCTTTGTCCAGGCGTGGGTCTCCCACTCGCCGGTAAGATGTCCGTCGCCGAACATTCCCACGCAGACAAGAGAGTTCTTGTGAGCCACACCCTGCCAGAGCATACTTACGTCGAAGCCCTTCCACGACCAGCCCAAGTTGATGCCGTAGGTGATTTCAGGACACACGCTCGAATATCCGTAAGGTATCTGGTCCTTGATGTCGATCTTGTTGTCACCGTTCTGATCCACGAACTTCCACTGTCCGAGGAAAGAGCGGACATATCCGCCGGCGTCATACATCTTGCCGTATTTAGCAAGATCCTCATCGGTGTTGATATAACCGTTCCCGGCACCGTCTTCATAGTCAACCTGAAGCACCCATATCTGACCGATAGGATAACCTATCTGACGGTACTCGGAGTAATAGCCGCCCGTACCTGTCTTGAGCTTGACCTCATCAGCTGCGACCACCCTGTTTCGGGCAAAGTTGAAGTTGCCGGACACGTTCAGCGCCATATCGTTGTCGAAATACTTGTTGTATGTGAGAACGAGCTCGAATCCGTGATTCTTCACCCTTCCCATATTGACGCGCGGGAGCGAACTTGAAGACAGTCCCTGCACGAGAGGAATGGTGCTTCTGCTGACTAGAATGTCCTTCCTGTCCTCCCAGAAGAAGTCGGCGCTGAAAGTGAAGTCTTGACAGAATCCGATATCGATTCCGTAATTCTGCTTGTAAGACTTTTCCCAGGTCAGATCCTTGTTGCCTATGATATTGGTCTGCACATAGTTGCCTTTACCGAGCGTGGAGATAGTGCCTCCGCTTACCACCTTGACGTCATCCAGGTAGAGGAATCTTGCGGCATCGGACATCTTGTCATTTCCCACCACTCCGTAAGAGGCGCGAAGCT
Organism: bacterium; assembly: GCA_963626825.1. GTDB lineage: Bacteria > Bacteroidota > Bacteroidia > Bacteroidales > UBA932 > Cryptobacteroides. Next base: position 53,855 of record CAVFXO010000032.1, read on the forward strand.
TCAGCAGGTCGAGCATCTTGCGGTCCACATTGTCCCTGATGAACGCCTCTTCGCCGATGTTCCAGCCCACGGAGACAGCCGGGAAAACACCCCAGCGGTTTCCTTTCGCGAACTGCTCCGAACCGTTGACGCCGACATTGAGTTCCGCCATATAGCGGTTATCATAATCGTAATTGGCCCTCGTGGAGAAGTAAAGCATATTGTACGGGAGATACAGCGACTGGGCGTCATTGCTCACGTAATTGTCGTATTGTCCGAGAAGGATGGCGGAAACCGTATGCTTGTCGGCAAAAGTCTTGTTATAGGTGAACTGCATCTGCGTGTTGAACTTATAGTACGATGACGATTCCCTTCCGGCCGTACCGTACTGATAGTTGAACTGGAGTGCAGGATCGGCATAGTAGCCGTTGTATGCGTTGTCTGACTGCTTGCGAATGAAATAAGAAGTGTCGTCCGGACCGGTCGCCTGGTGTACGCCGTACCAGTTGTACTCCCTGTACGCCTTGATGAAGCCGGTCGCATAAAGGTCATAGGAGAACATCGCCCTGAACTTCAGTCCGTCCACAAGTTTTCTCATGTTCCAGTCGAGAACCGCGCTCGAGTTGATGGTGGATTTGTTAAGGCGCATATAACCCGCATAATTCAGCCTGGCATAGAGCTGATAGGCTGTATTCATAATGAAACCACCCTCTTCCACCGCTTTGCCGTCACCATCCACGGAGCCTGCCGGAATGACAGGACCCGGATAGATCGGAGCCTCGCGGTTGAGTCCGCCCGTAATGAAAGCGGAGGAACTGCCGTCAATGTCCATCGCTCCGCCGTTGCGTTCGTCGCTGTGATATGAGTTGTCCGATACCAGCGGACGGTTATTCGTGTTAAGGTATGAGCTGAGGTTGAGCGAGAACTTCAGGTCGTCGTTGATGTTGTAGTCAATGTTTGCACGGACATTGAGCCTGTTCAGATAGAAGCTCGGATCATATCCCAGCTTGTCGGCAGACTGGGTCGCGAAGATGCTGCCCTGATGGAGATACGATGCGTTGATAAAGTATGTCACGCCGTCGGAGCCTCCGGACACATTGGCATTAACCTTATACTGCTCACCAAGTTGCGTATATTCGTCCCAGGCGTCGCGGTTAGGGAAGAACCAGTCGTCGCCGTCCTTGAATTTCTGGATCTGCCAATCGGTATATGCCGGAGCCTTGCCAAGATTGGCATTCTTCTCGTTGAGGAGTTCGGCATATTCCCAGGAATTGACCTTGTATGCGCCGCGGTTGATGAGCTGCTGCACACCGTATTCCGCACCGATCTTGACATTGGCCTTGCCGGTCTGGCCCCTCTGGGTAGTGACCAGGATTACTCCGTTCGCTCCCCTCACACCGAAAACGGCGGTGGCGGCCGCATCCTTGAGGATGGTCACGCTCTCCACCTCATTGGCATCAAGAGAGGATATGTCGTCGCGCGGAACGCCGTCAATCAGGATCAGAGGAGAAGAATCACCATAGGTGCTGACTCCTCGCATCTGCATATTGACCTGTTCATTTCCAGGCATTCCGGAAGTCTGGGTGACCGTGAGGCCCGGGAGCCTTCCTGCCAGCGAACTCTGGAAATTGGAAACGGGCGACTTTCTGAGGTCATCGTTCTTCACATAAGACAGCGATCCCGTCAGGGCGAGCTTCTTCTGGGAGCCGAAAGCTACGACCACCACTTCCTCCAGCTCGCTCATATCTTCAGAGATTACAATATCATAAACGGTCGCGGACGTTAGAGGAACAGTCCTCTGGACATAGCCCAGAGCTGAAACCACCAGAGTCTTGTGGCCTGCCGGATCGAACCTCAGCGAGAATCGTCCGTCTATATCGGTGACTGCGCCAAGTTCGGTCGAGCCGTCCACGAGGACACCGGCTCCGATGACAGGAAGCCCGGTGTTGTCAATGACGGTACCCTCAATCGTGATTTTCTGAGCGTTAAGCGACAGGCCCAACATCAGAAACAGCGACGCAAGTATCAGCTTCTTCAAATTCATATCAATATTTAATTTGAGTCAGGACAAGTACTGAATTTTCAGGAATGAAGAGATGGAAGGCCTCCCCGTCCGAAGAAAGCTCCTGAACGGAAGAGAGCAGCCTGTCATCCGAAGGAAGCTCGTCTTCAGCATAACGATAGACGTCGCAGTTGTTCAGACCGCCCTCCATAGAATTGGAGAGACTGCAGCTGACATCCTTGGAACTGCCGTTCGCGAAAATATATGTCCATTTGCCGTCAGAAGAGCAGACAGCCGTCGCGGCGACGAAATCGTCTTTGCATTGAATCGGATAAACTGTCGAACCTTTACGCACGAAACGGGTAAGAAGCCCATAGGAATAGTACTGCGGACGGCAGGTGTAGTCTCCTTTTATGCCGCCGAGATCCGCCGACTGATATGCAGAGTTCTTGTATATCCAGAGTCCAAGCTGCTGCATCTGTGCATAGGCCTCGTTCCTGAGGTAATACTGGTCTATAAGACTCCAGTAGCTTACTCCGCTTGCGCCGGCATTGAGGAAATTGACGGCGAGACGAGGCATCAGGACGCCGCGCTTGTATGTGTTGATGTCTTTCTGGCGGGTTGCGCCCACTGTCTGGTCGGAGCCGAACTCACCTACGAAATGCGCCTTTCCGGCCTTGGCAGCAGCCTTGACGTTTTCCTCCTCCCAAGAGATGACCTTGGCATTGGACGTTTTATAGCCGAAAATATAGCAGTGGCTGTTGAACAAATCCGCCTGCGACGACAGACTTAAAGCCGATGCCTGAAGCCAGTTCAGTGCGTTGTCGGTATTGTCGGAAAGATTGAGCTTAACCCCATCCCTGAGGCCTTCGGCCTTGAGCTTGGCATCCAGAGCCTTGCAGTCGGAAACATAATTCGTGAAAGATGTGGTGTTCCCGTTAGGTTCGTTGTATGGGGTCAGCTCCTTGATGCAGGTATAGTTTTTCGTCTCCTTGAGATACTTGTAGAGAGCCACGAAATTCTCCGCAAACTCCTCGCTGTCATTCGTTCCGGTGACCCAGTTGGTGCCGTTATCCGCAAGGAAATGCCTGCCAATGTTGCCGTTTGCGACAGTATTGGCACTTATCGGGCAGCCCCAGAGAACGAGAGTCACGTCAGCACCGGTCTCTTCCGCGAGATCCAGCACAGCATAGAGAGACTCCATCTCCTTGTTGTCAAAGGTAAATGCCGACCAGTCGAAGACGTTCGGATCGGAATTGTCGTTTGACGGCTCCCACCAGTGAGGAAGCAACATCACACGATAGCGCTGAACCTCCATTGCACGGCAGCGCTTTACCACAGTCCTCTTCCAGTCAAGTTCCGTCGCGCCATCGCGGCGTGTCACGTTCTGGCTAAGAAAATGAGGATCAAGTTCCACGCCCACTCCCATAAGGGTCGCGCCGGTGGAAGTGCCGCTGACGGTCAGATTCCAGGCGGATCCGGAGTTATAGCCATCCATTGCGGAAGGCGGAGTGCCGGGGTTTTTACCGCAGGAAACCGCACAGAATGCAAGCAGACATACGGTCACAAAGGACTGTAACACACCACCACTCAGCTTGTTACAAATATTGAACAACATAAATGATCTAGCTAATATTAATTATGTTCTCTTCTGTCCGTTTCGGTTTTCTTCCCTCAAAATTAAGAAATTTGTCAGTTAGACTACCGAATTACAAGTTGCAAAGTAACAACTAAAAACACTAACAATCGGATAAAATCTGATTGAAAATTATAGATTTTTGACACTACAGCCCGAAGGCCTCCTTAAGTTCGTCCATCTGGGCGTCGCTCATCCCCTCGGGAGTGAAGCCCATATTGCAGGCCGCCTCATATATAAGTGCGGATTTGTTAAGCACATCCACCTGATCGAAGGCTTCCATCACGTTCGGCCCGACAGCGCAAACCCCGTGCTTCTCCCACATCACGACATCGTATTCGTCGAGCTGCGCTACGGTAGCATCGGCGAGTTCCGCAGACGAAGGCATCTTGTAAGGGATGATTCCCAATCCTTTCGGGCAAAATGCGCGCGTCTCCGGAATCATGGACCAGAGAATCCTGGTAAGCACGTCCTTCTCGAGGAACGGGCGGTGATGGGTCATCGCCACAAGTTCTATAGGGTGCGTGTGAAGCGAAGCCTTGTAGCCATTGCCGCGTTCGAGCATCAGAGCGTGCATCGCGAGGTGCGACGCCAGCTCGGAAGTCGGCTTGACAGGGTTGTCGGCGACAATTTCATAGCTTGCGCAGTCGTCGCAGATGCGGATGATCGAGCCGTTCTCCATAGGGCGGCGGGCGAGATCACGCATTCGGCGGTTGGTTCCCTTACAGAAGAACCAGCAACCCTTTAGCCGCGGAAGAGTCTGAACCATAGGCACTTTCTCCGCTATGGCAGGCATCGCGGCCAATTCGGCATCCACCCATTCAGTAATGTTCACAACTATGTTACCGCCGTTTCTCTCGGCCCACCCCTTTTCCCAGAGATAGCCTGCGACCTCGGCGACTTCATCAATACAGCGTCTGAGCTGCGGACGATTTTCCAATACAGAACTCATTGTGTGTTCGATTTAAAACAGATTCGGGAATACCAGCGAGAATACCAGCAGCGCAAGTCCGCAGACCAGCACAACGGCAGTCCTGCGCCCTGACCCCTTCCACTCCTTGAGGATGATACCCCATACGTTGGAGAAGATGACATTCAGCGCCATAAGGATGCACCAGGAGAATTTCATCACCACGGAGCCTTCCTCGAAGAACGATTTGCCGACGCCGAGACCGAAGAACTGGCTGTACCAGAGCAGTCCGGCCAGAGCGCAGAAGAGCAGATTGCCTCCAAGCACCCCTGTGTCAGCGTAATCCGAGAATGTATGATTGCGGAAATTCTTGTACAGGCAGTAAGCGGCATTCGTCACGAAACCTCCGAGAGTGACCATCAGAGTGGCCGGGAGCGTGGCGAAGAGCGGCTTCATGCCTGCGACCTGAAGAGATTTTCCGGCATCGAGGCCAAGGTTGAAGCAGGCGGACATCACACCGGCAAGCACCGCGATAAGAAGCCCTTTGGTGAGAGCGAAGTCCGCGATGGCCTTCTTGCGGTCCTCCTCGCTCATCTGGCGCGAGCGCAAGGCTCCGGCATAACCGATGACGGCAATACCCGCGATGGTGAGACAGACGCCGGCGAGAAGAATCAGGCCGCTGCCGTGAAAAAGGTCTTCACGGGCCATAATGGCCGGAAGAAGAGTTCCGACTGCAGCGCAGAGACCGAGCGAAAGCGATTGGCCCAGGGCGACCCCAAGATAGCGCATACTCAAACCGAAGGTCAGACCTCCGACTCCCCATAGCGCGCCGAACCCCACAGCCTTGAGAGCTGCGGAAGGATCAGCGGAGAGGATTTCGCCGAGACTGCTGCCGGCCGGAACCGCGAGGAGCGCACCGAGCAGCGGGAAGATTATCCACGCGAAAATGCCCTGCGTGAGCCAGAAACTTTCCCAGCTCCACTTCCGCATCTTCTTGATCGGAACATAGGAACTCGACTGGCAGAAACTGCCTATCGCGATTATGAGAAGGCCAATCAGAATATCCATAATTACCTACCTTTTAGAAGTTACTGCAGCCTCGTATGCCTGCACCTCGGCGATGAAATCGCTGCCTGCAGGGACATTGTTGCGGACACAGAACTCGTCATAGACAGCGTTCCACGGCAGGGCCTTGCACTCCTCGAGAAGAGCGAGCACCTCAAAGTGCCTGTCCTCAAGTTCATACTTGGATATCAACTCTTTAGGTTCAAGCAAAGCTCTAAGCATACACTTCTGGGCGGCACGTGATCCGGTCACATATGCTCCGACCCTGTTCATCGCACCGTCAAAATAGTCAAGTCCATAGTGAACCCTGTCGAGAGCATTGGCACGCACGATCTCGGAAAAGAGTTCGGATGTATTGTCGTCCATAATGGTCACGTGATCGGAATCCCAGCGTACAGGACGGCTGACATGGAGCATCAGTTCAGGCACGAAGCACAGAAGGGCTGAAACCTTGTCGGCAGGGCTCTCCGTCGGATGATAGTGACCAGTATCGATGGTCGGAATCTTGCCGTTCTGAGCGGCATACGCCGTGTAGAAATCGTGTGAGCCCACAGTGAAGCTCTCCAGTCCGATACCGAAGACCTTTCCTTCGATGCAGTCCTTCATATTTTCATACTTCTGCGCGAAGACTCTGTCGAGGGATTCCTTGAGCAGGCTGCGGAAAAGAAAATGATTCACTGACACATCCTTGCATCCGTCGTGAACCCAGAGGTTCATGATGCACGGGTCTCCCTGCGCCTTGCCGATGGCCTCGGCTATCTCGCGGCAACGGATAGTGTGCTCCACCCAGAAGTCGCGGATACCCTTATCCGGATTGGCCAGCGAGAGATTGCCGCTCTTGGGATGAGAGAATGAAGTGGAGTTGAAGTCGAGTTTCGTATTGTTCTCGCGTCCCCACTCGATCCAGCTCTGGAAGTATTCAGGCGTGACCTCGTCGCGGTCCACCGTCTTGCCCTTAAAATCTCCGTAGATCTCGTGCAGGTTCAGCCTGTGAGTGCCCGGGATAAGGCTCTTGGCCTTGAGTATGTCAGAGCGAAGTTCGTCTATGTTGCGGGCCGCTCCAGGATAGTTACCCGTGGTCTGAATGCCTCCTGAGAGCGCACCTGCCTGAATCTCAAAGCCTTTCACATCATCAGCCTGCCAGCAGTGCATACTGAGGTGGAAGTCCTGAAGCTGAGAGAGGACCTTTTCCGTGTCAATTCCGAATTCGGCATAACGCTCCTTTGCAATTTCGTATGCCTTAGATATAAGTTCTTGTTTCATAATATATTACAATTATATGAGTTTACTGTAACGTTCGCGGGCTTCTATCCACTGTTCTCCGCCGCGGGGAGAGAATTTTTTGAGAGACGGGTCAGATGCGAGAGCGCTGCGCATACCCGACATATTGGCTGCAAGGCCAAGACCGACGAACTGCGCCATAAGGTTCCCGGCAGTAGTAGCTTCGGCCGGTCCTGCGATGACAGGAATTTCCAGAGAATCGGCAATTATCTGATTAAGAGCATCGTTCATCGAGCCGCCGCCGATAATGTGAAGGCGCTCGATCTTCTGCCCGGTGAGTTTCTGCAAGCGGCCGAGGACTACGCGGTATTTCAGCGCGAGGGAGGCGAAGATGCAGCGGACAAACTGCGCATCGTTCTCGGGCACAGGCTCTCCGTGACGGCGGCAGTATTCTTCGATGGCCTTCGGCATATCTTCAGGATTGGCAAAAGCGGCATCGTCCGGGTCAATCAGACTGCGGAAGACATCGCCTTCGTCCAGCATCCCGGCAATCTGCAGATAACTATACCTGCGCCCCTGCGTTTCCCAGGCGGCACGGCACCTCTCCATCAGCCACATTCCGGTAATATTCTTAAGGAAGCGGATATTGCCTTCAGCTCCGCCCTCATTGGTGTAATTCATCTCGAAAGACTCGTCGGTCACGATAGGTTTCGCCACTTCCACGCCCATCAGCGACCAGGTGCCAGAACTGAGATATGCGAAATTCTCATCCGTCGCGGGCACTGCTGCCACCGCAGAACCGGTGTCGTGCCCCGCCACAGCGAATACGGGAATCTGTTCCAGACCAGTCTGTGCGGCCACTTCGGCGGACAGTATTCCTATCCTGTCACCGGGCATCACCCTTCTTCCGAAGAGCTTCCGGTCCACTCCCGCAGCAGCGAGAATCTCATCATCGAAATCGTGTGTCCGGGGATTCATAAGCGCGGTCGTGGAAAGCATAGTATATTCGCAGACTTTCTCTCCGGTAAGCATATACGAGACCGCATCCGGCATAAGCAGCAGGCTGTCGGCGGCATCCAGTGCGGAATTGGCCTCGCAGCGCATAGCATAGAGCTGGAAGACGGTGTTGAAATTCATTATCTGTATGCCTGTCTTGCGGTAAAGCGTCTCCCGGGAGATTTTCCCAAAGAATTTCTCCGGCATTCCCACGGTGTAATCGTCCCTGTAGGAACGCGGCTGTGCGAGAATATGTCCGTCTTTCCCGAGCAGCACGAAATCCACCCCCCAGGTGTCCACTCCTATGGACTCTATCTTTTCGCCGCTTCTGGCGGCCTTGCCCAGGCCAATCAGAATCTCGTGCCAGAGGGCCCAAAGGTCCCAATAGCTGCGCCCTCCTACCTTTATTATATGGTTGGGAAAACGGTGGAGCTCAGTCATTTCTATACCGTCTCCGGTATATTTGCCCAAGACTACGCGGCCGCTGGTCGCTCCGAGATCTATTGCGAGTGAAGACATTTCAGTGCTTTTATGGTCGATGCAAAATTCGTGGTTTCCGTTCATTAAGACATAAAGTATTATGGTAAAAAGATGTTGTTTTTTGATTTTATCATTATCTTCGCGCTTATGGACGAGAACAAGAACATAAAATACTTGCTCTGTGCGAAAAGGGATGAAAACTGGGGCATCACCGTCAATACTGTCGGCAAACAGACTATAGAAAAAGGGTACTCCACCTATCCGCCACAGGAAAAGCACCCCGAAGGGTTCTATTTCGACGTGCACAAGGGCCGAATCCTGGACAGCTGGCAGCTGCTGTACATCTATAGCGGCAAGGGCTGCTTCTATATGGAGGACGGACAGATACTGGAGATAAACTGCGGGGATATGATCCTGCTGAAACCGGGTTTCTGGCACAGCTATCTGCCATCGCGCGAGACCGGATGGGAAGAATACTGGATAGGTTTCCGCGGGCCGATCTTAACCGACCGTGCGGCATCCGGGTTTCTGGACAAAAGCATTTTCCGCGTGGGCGTACGGGAGGACATCGTCTCCCTGTACAACGACGCCATACAGATCGCCGTCCAGGAAAAGCCATCCTACCAGCAGTATCTGGCCGGCACAGTGAATATGCTCCTGGGGCTGACCATCTATTACGATTCTAATCAGTCAACCGCGGAAAGCTATGCCGCAGACAAAATAAACTGGGCCAAGGCTCTGATGAAGGAGAAGTTCCGCGAAAATCTCGATTTGGCAAACATAGCGCAGGAAGCCGGGATGAGCTATTCCTGGTTCCGCAAGAAATTCCGCGAATACACAAACATCTCCCCTGCCCGCTACATCCTCGGGCTGCGCATACAAGAGGCCTGCCGGTTGCTTGCCGAATCTTCCCTTACCATCAAGGAAGTGGCCTATAGCGTCCAGTTTGACGACTGCTCCTATTTCTCCGCAATGTTCCTGCGCGAGGTCGGGATGACCCCGTCCGAATACCGCCGCCGCTTCCAGGTTAATTTCTTGTAAAACGGCGAGACG
>CAVFXO010000033.1:0-20758 GCA_963626825.1 bacterium
TGATTCCTATGGCATATCCTAACGACCTTACCGCTCCTACGAATATGGAGTTCTTCTATAACACAGGTAATCATAACCAGCAGATTATCTCCGTTACCAATTCCAAGACTGCGTTCCCGTATGACCGTCCTACAAGTCACTGGTGGACATATCAGGAAAGCGTTAAATATCAGAGACCTTGTTTGGGAATAGACGCCCTAAAGATTAACGGAACCATCATTCTCGCGGCTCATAACGCCACCTATGCTGGCTCGTCCTCTGCAGCCGGAACTTTCCGTTACAGCTCAAGACTTTATGTTTCCAATGTCGGTCTCACATCGACGGCTACCTCGCTTAAGGACGGTTTCATCTTCGATTCTAGAGAGGGAGATGCCAAGGGTATAGAAACTGCCGGCGGTCCTAAGGGAACAGGATATGCCGTGACAGGTATGACTTCTCCATTCTCGTTTGTTGAAGGGAAAACAGTCCTTGCGGACAATGATAATGCTGCATTCTATGTACTGTTGGCTCCTGGTAAGGATGGCCGTAGCGTTCAGGTTTATATGCTCGCTCAGAACAACGGTCTGTTCGGTTACACTATTCCTTTCAGCAAATTCTAGAGCTCAATACTTTTTGCCGGCGGGAGGGTGAAACCTCCCACCGGTACTAAATGCCAATCAATAATTTATGAAACATATAACCAAGATAACCGCAATATCCCTGATGCTATCCCTGTCAGTGCTTTCCTGCACCAGAGTGAGCACTCGTGTGGATGTCATCCCTTATCCTAACGACGTTAAGGTCAGCGACTCGGCGGTGAATTTCGCCGAGATGGAGAGGATCGTCTATCCTTCTGAACTGTCCAGCGACGCCGCCTTCCTTCAGAAATCGCTGAAGGAAAGGGGATACAACCTTCAGCTCGATGAAAATGGAAAGCATTCGAAGGGCGCTGTGACGCTTTCTCCGGACACGGCCTGTGACCGCGAAGCCTATACACTGAAGGCATCCACTAAAGGTCTCAAAATAAGCGGTGGACAGGACGGCGTGTTCTGGGGCATACAGACTCTGCTTCAGGAACTTGACCACGACGGACTCAATGCCGGCACGATTCAGGACAGCCCGCGTTACGGATGGCGTGGCTTTATGCTGGACGAAGCCAGGCATTTCTTCGGAGAGCAGACAGTGTGCCAGCTGCTTGATGTGATGGCATATTATAAGATTAACAAGTTCCATTGGCATCTTACTGATGCTCAGGGCTGGAGAATAGAGATAAAGGGATATCCCAAGCTCGCCACCGTAGGCGGCATCGGCACGCACAGCGATCCGGACGCTCCTGTACAGTATTACACGCAGGAGCAGATACGTCGGATAGTGGATTATGCGGCCGAGAGGCACATAGAGGTGATCCCGGAGGTCGATATGCCGGGCCACGCTTCCGCAGCGAACAGGGCATATCCGCAGTTCAACGGTGGTGGTACTCCGCAGTTCGCCGATTTCACCTTCAATGTAGGTAAGGAAGAAACTTATGCTTTCCTTACCGCAGTGCTTCGTGAAGTGGGTGATCTGTTCCCGTCACAGTACATCCACATCGGCGGAGACGAGGTGTTCTACGGCAGCAGCGCCTGGAACAGCGACCCTTATGTGCAGTCGCTGATGCACCGCGAAGGATTGGCCACAGTTCAGGATGCCGAAGGATATTTCGTCAAGCGTATTACCGATTCTCTCAAGGTGATGGGGAAAAAGGTCATCGCGTGGGACGATGTGCTTGATTTTGAACTTGATAAGGATAATAATTATATCTGCTGGTGGCGTCACGACAGACCTCAGTCTCTTCGTAAGAGCCTCGAGAAGGGTTATACCACCATTATGTGCCCTCGCAAGCCTATGTACTACGACTTTATTCAGGATTCGACTCACACCTGCGGACGTATCTGGGATGGTTTCTGTCCGCTTGAGGATGTGTACGCATTCCCTGACGCCTGGTATGAGGGCTGGCAGCTCACCGAAGCCGATATGGGCAAGGTCATTGGCATCCAGTCCAATCTGTGGACCGAGCTTGTACATAACCGCGACAGGTTCGATTTTATGATATTCCCTCGTATCTGTGCTCTTGCTGAATCCGGATGGACATTGGCAGAGAATAAGGATTATGCTGATTTTTCGCGTAGGATGGAGTCCGCCTACAGGATGTTCGACGAGATGGGCATATATTATTTCGATGCGCGCGATCCCAAACATCACAGCGAGCCTGCGGGTCCGGTTATAAAGAAAAGGGACGCGCCGAAACCGAAGATGGATTACCGCGACTAATCTGATGAAAAGCAGGAGATTACATAGCTTCTTGTGCATTGCCGTCGTTTTGATGGCAGGCCGTGTGGCGTCAGCGGAAGACCGGGTGGTGTTGGAAAACGCCGCTATGCGTCTGACCCTGAATCCGTCCGGCTATGCAGTCAGCCTCGTGGACAAATCTTCCGGGCAGGAATGTCTGGATATCTCCTGCGCACCGCTTCCTCTCTGCACCCTTACGCAGAACAGACCTTACGATAACGAGAATTTCCTGATGTATCCGGCCAAGCCCAAAGTATTTCCTTCCAATAGGATAACTTACGACGGCCGGGCGCTTTACGTGGAATTCGAAAACACCGCGGACATAGCGGTGATAGGCGTGAATATCAGCGACGATTATATCGCTTTCTCTCTGGACCGGATCGATTACCGGATGGAAAAGATAGGTGTAAAACGCAGAACCGAGATAGATGCCCTGACTTTTCTGCAGCTTCCGGTAAAGCGTAGGGAACACTTCGGAGAGTGGCTCAATGTCACCTGGGACGCCGGGAGCGGAGTCTGCCTTATGGGCACCAGTCCTCAGACCAGAATTGATTCATATTCCGACAGAGCGGGACTTGTGTTCTGGGCAGGATCGGACGTGAACGTGTCACTTACCGGCACTGGCGCAGTCCTGACCGTGGGATCAAAAGACGAACTGCTCACGCGTATCGATGTCGTCGAGAGGGATTTCGGCCTTCCACGCGGAGTGCAGAGCCGTAGGGGAGACAGATACCTCTGCTCATATTACGAACTTCGTGACGTTACGCCTGCCAATATAGACGAACATATAGAAAATGCCCTCCGCGGGGGATTTAGAACCATAGTGATCTATTATCCGGATTTCGCATACACCTGCGGCCATTTCCTTTGGAATGAGAATTTCCCTGGAGGTATGGAGGATTTGGAGAAAATCACCGCGAAGATCAGAAAGGCCGGTCTTACTCCCGGTTTTCACATTCATTATTCGAAGGTCTCCATTGACGATCCATATATTAGCTCAGGCCTGCCTGATGTAAGGATGAACTATCCGCTTACGCTTACGCTCTCTGCGGGAATATCCGCAGACGACACTGAACTTCAGGTTGATGGATTTGTTCGTGGACTTTATACTGAAGACGGCAGAAGAATTGTGCGTATAGATGATGAACTCATCGAATATGGCTCATTTACCACACAGCGCCCGTTCTTGCTCAAAGACTGTAAAAGGGGAGTTCTTGGGAGCATCGCTTCATCTCATAAATCTGATAGTCCGGTAAGGCTTCTGGACGTGGATACTTGGCCCAGATTCGTAAGAATTGACCAGAATACTGAGATACAGGATGAGATAGCGTCTCGTATAGCGGAGATATATAACCGGTGTGGATTTGAATTTGTGTATTTCGACGGTGCTGAAGACGTGCCCCAACCATATTGGTACAATGTTTCCCGCGCCCAGATGAGCGTATATGAGAAACTGATTCCGGAGCCTATCTTTAGTGAAGGTGCGCTTAAATCGCACTTCGGATGGCATATCCTGTCGAGGGGTAACGCATTTGACCTTTTCCGTCCGGAAGATATACGCACAGCTATGAAGCGTTATACTCTTCCTTGTGCCAAAAGGCTTTCCGACGACTTTACTTCCGTTAATTTCGGCTGGGCGGATTATCTTGCGCCAAGTGAGCAAAGCGTTGGAATGCAGCCGGATATGTATGAATATATATGTAGCAAGGCTCTTGCGTGGGATAGCCCGCTGTCTGTAATGGGTAAGTTGGATCAGATACGTTCTCACCCTCGGACGAAGGATAATTTCGAGGTGATGAGACGCTGGGAGACGGCCAAGCTTGAGGGCGCATTCAGCGAAGATCAGAAAGAGGCACTCAAGGACCCCGACAGAGAATTCATCCTCCTTTACGAGAAGGGCAAGCCCTGCATTTATGAATACGAACCGGCCATTCTGTGCGATGACATCCGTGCGTTTTCGTTCACCAGGAATGGAAAGACCTGCCTGGTGTACTGGGCACCCGGGAAATCCGGACGCAGCGAGATCCTGCTGCCATACGGATATGCGAAAAATCACATAACCCTTACGGACACGGAAGGCAAAAAGATAAAAACTTCGAAAAGATCTGAATGTATGGTGATTCCGCTTGGCGATAGAAGGATTATCGAAACGGATCTTAGTAAGGAAGAACTTGTAAAAATGTTAACTGATTAAATACTACTGTATTATATGAAAAAAATCGCGTCTCTTTTGTTGGCCCTCGTATGCGGAAGCTCTCTTATGCTTAGCGCTCAGCCGCTTGCTGACGACATAGTGATTAAGAACGATCACGTGGAACTGCGTTGGGGCGGTTCTCCGAAGAACTACTTCTTCCGCTATTTCTATTTCGACGGACTTAACATTCTTCCGAGTTCCGGAAGCACCGCACACCCCTGGGAGGTGACCCTTCTCGGACCGAAGGGCGAAACACCTGTACTTCAGCCTAAATTCACGGTTTACAAAGGCGGACATCAGGAAGAAAAGGACGGCGTTCAGACCGCAACCTTTACCTGGAATATGGTGCTGGATAACGCCCAGTGGCCTCTGACCATCCATATCAGCCTGGGACCGGACGACGATATGCCCCGTTGGACTATGGAAGCGCAGCTCCCTGAGGGATGGATACTTACTCAGGCCGACTATCCGCGCATCACCGTAAAACGTTTGGGGGACAATGCCAAGGGAATTCTTCCTTATGGCTACGGCGTAGAATACGATATGCCAGTGAACGACCAGCTTCGTTCCTGCTATCCTTCAGCCACCGGTATGATGGAGATGGTGATGATGCACAATGGAGAGGCTACCGTGTATTTTGCCGCAGACGACCGGGAAGGCTGCAACAAATATCTCGGAATGAAGGGTGAGGATGACAAAGTTACATTCTACCAGTCCGTTACCACCTCCTACGCGTGGAGCGAGGGCGGTCACTTCGAACTGCCTTGGGGTGCGCTGATGGGATACAATCCGCAGAATTGGCAGAAAACAGTGACGAAATGGTACCGGCCTTTCTCTTTCACCTGTCAGTGGGGAGAGAAGACATTGGCACAGAGACAGATAGCTCCTTGGATAAAGAATGCGGATCTGTGGCTTCGTCCAATCGATGTCACCGAATCTATGACTTCATCTCTTTATTCTGCACTGAAATATTACGGAAAAGGCGTGGGACTGCACTGGTATTTCTGGCAGCACCTGCCGTACGATACCAATTATCCTGACTATTTCCCTGCTAAGGATGGCTTCGCAGAAGCGATAAAGCAGGCACAGAAACTGGGAGCCAAGGTTACTCCTTACATAAACGGTCGTCTCTGGGACCCTGCCAACCACACTTATGACGAATGGAACGGCAAGGACGCTTCCTGCCGCCAGAAGGATGGAAGTCTTTATACTGAGGTTTACAGCTCTATGGTGGCCAATACCGTTACCTGTCCTACATCTGAGACATGGAACGACATTATGTACAACCTTAACGGCAGAATCTTGTCTGAACTAAAGACCGACGGCGTCTATATGGACCAGATAGGATGCGCTGCCAGCCAGCCTTGTTATGCGAAGAATCATTCTCACGCACTGGGAGGCGGCGGATGGTGGCCTGCAGCTTACAGGAAGATGCTTTCGAAGATTCGTGAGGATTATTATCTCGGGAAGAATCTGTCTATGAGTACGGAGGAAAATGTAGAGTGCTATATGGACCTCTTCGATATGATGCTTGTGGTAAATTCTCCGCATAATCCTAAGACACATATGATCCCGCTTTTCCCTATCGTCTATTCCGACAGGTGTATCTACAGCGGATTCACATACATTCCGTGGAAGCTTAACGACGGCTCGTTCAATTACATAACGATGAAATCCCTTCTGTGGGGATCTCAACTTGGATGGGTAAGCCCGGAACTTCTTATGAAAGAAGCAAATAAGAATGAGCAGGTATTCCTTAAGAATCTTGCACAGTTCCGTAAGGGACAGCACGACATCTTCTTGGGGGGAAATTATATAGATGAGTTTATCCCTGAAGGAGACAATCCTGTAATCGATGTCCCTAACTACCAGAAAACCAATGTGGTAATGGGCGCCGAGTGGAAGAGTGTCAAGGGTAAAACCGTGTATGTGCTGGTTAATATGAGTACGCAGGATAGGGTAGTGACTGCCCCTGATGGAAAGACAGTAACCGTTCCGGCCCTTAACGCAATAAGAATCAACGTGAAATAATGAAAAGATTTTTCCACATACTTGCCTCTTTTTCATTGGCCCTGGCAGCCGTGGCTTGCAGCCCGGAGAAGGCGAAGGAAGTGCCGGATTGGCACAAATATATGCCTGACGGGGGCGATCCGGAATCACCTCCATCGGGAGATAAGATACCTTCGGATATGGTTCTTCTTTACGGAGGCAGCCATCATCGTTCGCCGTACAAGTGGAGCGGGTCTTATCTCAAAGATTATGTCCGTTACAAGGACGAGTCCGGGAATTATCATTATCTGTTCGACGGCTTCCTTTTTCTTGAATTTATGAACGTCGAGAACGGTGCGGCCGAGAACAGAACATACATAACCGGATACAAATACAACAACGTCGCACTTCCTTCGGCCAAAAAGCAGGACTGGCAGGAACTTATTGACTATTACTTCGACTCTGACGGCGGTGCTGACGCCCTTGAGCAGGCCGTGGAACTGACCGTACAGGAATGTGGCCAGGCCCCGGAGACGAAACGAAAGGTAGTAATCGGCATCCCTGAGCCTATCACTTATGCCAATTACAGCAACACCTCGTCTTCCACCGTTTACTGGGGAGAACTGAACGGGACGCAGATGGACTTTTCCAAGACCGCGGACAGGCTTGCCGCCTGCAAATGGTATATCGACGAGATAGTCAAGAAATTCGATGCTAAAAAATACACCTACATCGAACTTGCCGGGTTCTACTGGGTAGCGGAAAAGGCTACGCAGACGCGTGACCTTATGTCAAGTCTGGGCACATACCTTAACGGAAAAGACCTCACGTTCAACTGGATACCGTACTACAGCGCTGACGGGTTTTCGGAATGGAAGAGCTTCGGATTCGACTGCGCATACCTGCAGCCGAACTATTTCTTCAACACTTCGGTGCCGGATTCCAGGCTCGCCGACGCCTGCTCGCAGGCCCTCAAATTCGGTATGGGTATGGAGATAGAGTTTGACGGCAATGCACTTGAAAAAAACGGCAGGGGATACAAACTCCGCAACTATATGGAGTACTTCAAGCGCTATGGTATCTGGAAATCCTCTCCGCTTGCATACTACCAGGGCAGCTGGGCCCTCAAATGGCTGAGAGGCAGTTCATCGGAAGCTGATCAGCAGCTTTACCGCGATTTCTGTGAATTTGTGATCTCTCGTCCGTACAGAACGGCAGAGAAAGAATAATGTCAAATAAATACTGACAGATGAACAATAAACCAAAGACCAATATCGGCGCGATGGTGATTCTCGCCGTGATGTTTTTCATTTTCGGATTCGTATCCTGGGTGAACTCCATCCTCATACCGTATTTCCGAATCTCCTGCGAGCTGACGCATTTTGAATCATATTTCGTCACGTTCGCTTTCTACATAGCCTATTTCATTATGGCTATCCCGTCCAGCGTGCTTCTAAAGAAAGTAGGGTTCAAGAACGGCATCACCGTAGGATTCCTTATAATGGCTCTCGGCATGTTCGTGTTTGTGCCTGCGGCACTGGTAAGAGAATTCGCTGTATTCCTGCTGGGCCTGTTCCTTATCGGAACCGGTCTGGCCATACTTCAGACTGCGGCCAATCCTTATGTCACCATTGTCGGGCCGATAGAGAGTGCCGCCAGACGAATCAGCATCGTGGGCATCTGTAATAAATTGGCCGGCATTATCTCGCCACTTGTTTTCGCCGCAGTGATTCTTAGCCCTACGGACGGCGAGCTGTTCGCGCTGATCGAATCCGGTACCCTGGACGAAGTGAGCAAAAATCTCATCCTCGATGACCTCATCCGTCGAGTCATAGTGCCTTACGCTATACTGGGCGCCGCACTCCTGATCTTCGGCGTGTTCATCAAGTTCTCCGGTCTGCCCGAGATCGACACCGAGGAAAAGAACGCCTCCGAAGATGACGGCGAGTCGCGCAGAAGCGTATTTTCGTACCCTTATCTGGTGCTGGGTGCATTGGCCATCTTCTTCCACGTCGGAAGTCAGGTTGTGGCCATAGACACCGTTATCAACTACGCCGACTCGATGGGTATCAATATGCTGGAGGCCAAGGTGTTTCCATCATATACGCTGACCTGCACGATGATAGGCTACATACTGGGTATCTTTCTCATCCCTAAAGTCATCTCGCAGCGTCAGGCTCTGGTCATTTGCTCGTGCCTCGGTCTGGTTCTCTCGCTTTGCGTGGTGCTGGTGGATTGCCCTGTGGTGTTCCTCGGACATAACGTAAACCTGTCACTGCTGTTTCTCTGCGCCCTTGGATTCCCGAACGCTCTCATTTACGCATCGATCTGGCCACTTTCCATCCACAATCTGGGCAAATTCACCAAGATCGGTTCTTCGCTTCTGATAATGGGCCTCTGCGGGAACGCCATAATGCCTCAGATCTACGGCCTTATCGCCCGCGGAACGACTCTCAGAGCCGGATACTGGGTACTCATCCCTTGTTTCCTGTACCTGATATTCTTCGCCGTCAAGGGATACAGGATCAATTATTGGACAAAACACAACTGATATAATGGACAAACTGATAATAAAGGGCGGAAAGATCATTTTCCCGGACGAGATCGTCAGTGGTCTCAGTGTGGTCTGCGACAGGCAGTCCGGCAAGATCCTTTCCGTAGTCAAGGATTCCGATCTTAGCGTCGAATCCTCTGACGAGGTGATAGATGCCTCTGGCCAATACGTATCGCCTGGATTCGTGGACATCCACGTGCACGGAGGCGGAGGATATGATTTTATGGACGGAACAGTCGAAGCCTTTCTCGGGGCGGTCAGAATGCATGCTACCCACGGAACTACATCCATTATTCCGACTACTCTGACCTGCACGGACGAGGAGCTTTTTCGCGTGTTCGACATCTTCGAACAGGCCAATTCCCTCAACCGCGACGGTGCGCAGATGCTGGGCCTTCACCTCGAAGGACCGTTCTTCTCCGCCGCTAGAAGCGGTGCGCAGGACCCTGCCTACCTTAAGAATCCCGTGCCTGAGAATTATATGAAGTTCCTCGATGCCACGGATAAGATCCTCCGTTGGAGCGTGGCTCCGGAGCTCGAGGGAGCGATGGGATTCGGAGATGAACTCTCTAAACGCGGAATTTTGGCGGCCGTGGCACATTCGGATGCCGTATATGAGACTGTGGAAGAGGCTCTGCATCACGGATATACCCACGTCACGCACCTTTATTGTGCGATGTCCTCCATCGTAAGGAAAAATGCATTCCGCTATGCCGGAATGCTGGAAGCCGCCTATCTGCTGGATGATATGACAGTGGAGATAATAGCCGACGGAGTGCACCTCCCCAAGCCTCTTCTCCAATATGCCTATAAGTTCAAGGGGCCGGATAAGACGGCCCTCTGCACCGACTCGATGCGTGCCGCCGGAATGCCTGACGGTGAATATATTCTGGGAAGCCTGAAGAACGGCCAGAACGTCCTCGTGGAAGACGGTGTGGCCAAGCTTCCGGACAGAAGCGCATTTGCAGGCAGTGTAGCCACCACGGATAGGCTGGTGCGCACTATGGTCCAGATGGCGGAAGTGCCACTTGTGGACGCCGTGAAGATGATGACCCTCACCCCGTCCCGTATTATGCGCATCGACGGCCGGAAGGGCTCTATCATACCGGGCAAGGACGCCGATATCGTGATATTTAACGATAACATAGACATAGCCTTCACTATTAGGGGAGGAAAAGTGATTTACACAAAACAATAACCGACAATACAATGAAAGAATTTACCAGGGATCTTCTAAAAGTCAAGATTTACGCTACGACAGAAGATATGGGACGCGGTGCTGCCCGTGACGTGGCCGCGAAGATAGCTCAGCTGCTCTCCCATAGGGACGAGATCAATATGATATTCGCCGCCGCACCGTCGCAGAGCGCGTTTCTCGAAGCCCTCATCGCCGACAAGAGCATAGAATGGAACAGAATCAATGCCTTCCATATGGACGAATACATAGGAATAGACATCACCCGCCCTCAGAGTTTTGCCAATTTCCTCTCGCGTAGCATCTTCTCCAGAGTGCCGTTCAAGAGCGTGAACTACATCAACGGCGCTGCCGAAGACGTAGAGCTGGAATGCGCGCGCTATGCTCGCCTGCTGGAGGAACATCCGGTGGACATCGTGTGCCTGGGCATAGGAGAGAACGGCCATATCGCCTTCAACGATCCTGCAGTGGCCGATTTCAATGACCCGAAGGCAGTCAAGATAGTGGCGATGGATGAAATCTGCCGCGGACAGCAGGTGAAGGAGAAATGCTTCCCTACACTTGACGAGGTTCCTAAGCACGCCATCACCCTCACCGTACCGGCTCTGGTGTGCGCCGACTGGATGTTCTGCGTGGTTCCGTTTGTCCACAAGGCTCCTGCTGTAAAACGTATGCTGGAGGGTGAGATTTCCGAGGAATGTCCTGCTTCTATCCTTCGGAAAAAAGAGAATTCTTGCTTATATTTGAATGAAGATAGTTCATCACTTCTCTAATCGAATATGAAACGCTTTTTTACTACCATAATTGCAGCCCTGACGCTTTTCGCTGGCATCTTGCAGGCACAGGATAATGTCATCAGAATCGGCATCATTGGCCTGGACACTTCGCACTCCACGGCCTTCACCGAATTGCTCAATACTCCGGGCGATGATCCTTATGTACAGAAATTCGAGGTGGTCGCCGCTTACCCTTACGGATCGCAGACCATAGAATCGAGCTATAAGCGCATTCCGGGCTACATAGAGCAGGTTAAAAAATATGGTGTGGTCATCACCGATTCTATAGAACAGCTGCTGGAACAAGTGGATTGCGTGTTGTTGGAGACCAATGACGGTCGTCTTCATCTGGAGCAGGCCGAGGAGGTGTTCAAGTCAGGCAAACCAGTCTATGTGGACAAGCCGGCCGGTGCCACGCTCGGTCAGACCATAGCCCTTTATAAACTTGCCGAGCACTATGGTGTGAAGACTTTTTCCACTTCGGCACTTAGATTCTCTCCGGAGAACGTGAAGATACGTAACGGTGAATACGGCCCTGTACTTGGTGCGGACTGCTATTCGCCTCATCACCCGGAAGCTACCCATCCTGACTTCGGATTCTATGGAATACACGGCGTGGAGACCCTCTACACTGTTATGGGTACTGGCTGCAAGGAAGTCAGCCGCGTACATTCGGAATACGGTGATATCGTGTCAGGCGTATGGGAAGACGGCAGGCTCGGAACCTTCCGCGCAGTGAATGTAGGTCCCAATATTTATGGCGGCACTATCGTGACCAAGAACGGGACCGTGCCTTGCGGTGGATACGAGGGCTACAGGGTGCTGCTGAACCAGATACTTGATTTCTTCCTTACCGGGGAACTTCCGTTCGAACCGGAAGAGACCGTGGAGATCTTTACGTTTATGAAGGCTTCGAATATGAGCCTCGAACGCGGCGGGAAGACCGTTACTATGGAAGAAGCGTACAAAGCGGGAGAGAAGGACGCTAAAAAGCTGCTGAAGAAATATGGTATCAAACTTTAAGATACTGGCTTTGGCGGGAGCGGTTCTCGCCTTGTGTTCGTGCGCTCAGAAAAAGGACGTTACCCTCACGGTAATCGATCCCGGGCATTTTCACGCCAGTCTTCTCCAGAAGCACGACCTTCAGGGAGTAAGCCGCACGGTCAGTGTCTATGCTCCTGAAGGAGAGGAACTTGACCAGTATCTTGAAACCATTGAAAGTTACAATTCGCGTCAGGACGAACCTACATCCTGGATGGAGAGCGTCCACGCAGGCTCGGATTATCTGAAAGCGCTGCCTTGTGCCGGAAAGCTCGACGCAGTGATGCTTTCAGGAAACAATAGAAAAAAATCGGACTATATCCTCGCCGCTGTGCAGAAGGGATACAATGTCCTGTCAGACAAGCCTCTGGCTATAAACGAGTCCGGATGGGAGACCCTCAAGGCTTCCTATGATCTGGCGGAAGAGAAGGGCCTGGTCATTTATGACCTTATGACCGAAAGATATGACACACTGAACATCCTGGTCAGGAAATTGATCAATGATCGCGAACTGTTCGGGGTGTTCGATCTGTCGGACGGCCCGGCGGTAAAGATGACCAGCGTGCACCATTTCTACAAGGAAGTGTCCGGCACGGCTCTTCACAGGCCACAGTGGTATTACGATGTTACTCAGCAGGGCGAAGGCATTGCCGACGTTACCACACACCTGATCGATCTGGTCTTCTGGCAGTGTTTCCCGAACGAGGCCATTGGCCTGGAAGATGTCTGTGTGAGTGGCGCTTCGCATTATCCGACCCGCATCAGCGCTGATCAATTTCGTCAGAGCACCGGAGCTGCGCAGCTCCCTGTATATCTGGACAGCGCTCGTGATGGGGATTGCATAGAGGTTATGGCCAACGGCAGTATGGATTTCGCCGTGAAGGGTGTTCCTGTTCAGATGAATGTGAAATGGAACTGGGAGCCGCAGAAGGGCAGTTCGGACACCTTCGAGGCCGTTTATAAAGGCACAAGGGCCACGATAACCGTGCGTCAGGACGCTTCAACGGGCTACGTAAAGCAGGTGTTCGTGAAACCAGCCGAAAAGCCGGAACAGATGATCGAGGTCCCTGCCGGTCAGCGCATCAGCCACGAGGAGCATTTCAATCTGGTAGCTGCGCAGTTCCTCAAATATGTGCGGGGCGATGAAGAGATGCCTTCCTGGGAGAAAGAGAATACTTTGACAAAATATCATATAACGACCACAGCTGTAAAACTGGCCACGGAAAGTGCAGGACGCTAGGTACACATATTACGGTGACGGAGCGTTCTTTTACGCTCGTGCGGACAGGATAATGGGCACCCGCTACGATATGATAGCGGCTGGATTGGACGACGGGGATGCCAGAGCCCTTTGGGAAAAGGTCAAAACCTTCCTGACGGAAGGCGACCGCATTTTCAACAGGTTCTCTCCGGATAGCGAAGTGTCAGAGGTTAACAGACTCCTGTCCGAAGGTCAGAAAGCGCCGCTTAGCGAGGTACTGCGGGAAGAAATTGGCCGATGCCTTGAATACCAGCGCCGCACCGGGGGACTTTTCAACATCACCCGTGACGCTTCTTCCGAGATATGGCTCGAGGACGGACAGCTCTGCTCGAATGATTCTTCGGCCAATCTGGATTTCGGCGGATATGCGAAGGGATGGGCTCTGAAAGGCGTCCTGGAACTGCTGGAAGAATCTGGCGTACACTCGGCGTTTATTGATTTCGGAGGCAGCTCTATCTACGCAATGGGGGACCAGCCGTCGGGAGAAGGATGGCTCGTGGATCTGCCTTCGCCATTTGACGGGCATACGGTAACTTCCTATGCTCTGCGCGACGAGGCCTTGTCCACATCCGGGAACACTCCCTGGTATTCGGGTCACATAATGAACCCGCTTTCAGGAGAAAGTGAAGTCTCGAAGGCACTGACCACCGTAAGGTGCGCAGATCCGCTGGATGCCGAGGTGCTCAGCACGGTCTATATGATATGCGACCAGAGACAAAGACAGGAAATTGAAATGAATTTCCCTGAAGTTAAATTTGAAAAATTCAACCTTTGATGGAATATAAGGAAAAATACGATCTCGATATGAGCCGGAGAAACTTCCTCAGACAGATGGGGTATCTCGCCGGCGGGGCGGCAATTTTGTCCGCTGCGCCTTGGCTTACGTCCTGCACGCCCGAGAAATTGGCACAGACAGGAAGGGAAACCGCACGGATCGCACTTATAGGTACAGGCTCCAGAGGCCAGTATCACATACACAATCTTCTTCTGATGCCACACGCGAAGATCGTGGCACTGTGTGACAATTACGACGTCAACCTTCAGGCAGCGGCCGCCTTGTGCCCGGATGCCAAGTTGTATTCGGATTATCACAAACTTTTGGAAGATAAGGAGATAGATGGCGTGGTGATCTCCACTCCGCTGGGTTCTCACGCTCAGATTACCCTAGATTCACTGTCGGCCGGCAAGCACGTGTTCTGCGAGAAGGCGATGGCACGCACGCTGGATGAATGCAAGGCTATTTACGATGCTTATCAGAAGACCGACAAGGCCCTGTATTTCTGTATGCAGCGTATGTATGACCCTAAATACATCAAGGGTATGCAGATGATACGCGACGGCGTGATAGGGGATGTTGTGGGGATGCGCTGTCACTGGTTCAGAAATGCCGACTGGCGCCGCGAAGTGCCAAGTCCTGAACTTGAGAGGAAGATCAACTGGCGTCTGTACAAGGAGTATTCCGGAGGTCTTATGACCGAATTGGCCTGCCATCAGCTGGAGGTATGCAATCTGGCGGCGGGGAAGATTCCTTCCTCGGTCACCGGTATGGGAGACATCGTCTACTGGAAGGACGGTCGTGAGGTGTATGATGCGGTCAATGTCATCTATCGCTATTCCGATGGTCGCAAGATCAACTACGAGTCATTGATATCCAACAAGTTCAACGGAATGGAAGACCAAATTCTGGGACATCTTGGAACGATGGACCTCACGAAGGGTGTCTATTATCTGGAGGAGGACGACAGCCGCTCCGGCATAGAGACCCTGGTGGGCAACATCAGGGACAAGGTGTTCTCTTCCGTACCTCTGGCTGGACCGAGCTGGCGTCCTGAAGTGAAAGGGAACGCCATTCCGCACGCCATTGTGGAGGGCAAGGTTAGCGTGAACGGAGGACAGAATATGATCGGAGTCGCCGATGACGCATCCGACACCATACTCTCGGCCTTCTGTACCTCCTGCATCACGGGAGAAAAGGCGAAAAACGTGGTCGAGGAGGCTTACTGCTCCACGGTCCTATGTCTTCTGGGCAACAAGGCTATGGAAGAACAGCGCACAATCCTGTTTCCGGATTATTACAAGATTCCTTATATGAAATTCTAGCGTATGAAAGATATAGTTATACCGGCCCGCACAGTACGCAGAGAACTCCTGGTGATCCTGGTGTGTTTTCTGGTATCTTTCTGCACCAACATCGGCGCCGTCATCGCCTATCACAAGTCCTGGACTGAGATCTTCTCCCAGATAGGCTATGTGGCGGTGATAGCCGTCTGTATTTATGCCCTGCTTTGGGTAATAAGACTTATCTATCTGATAATTAAGAAACTGATAAAACGATAACATTATGACTTCAAGAAGAGAATTCATCAAGAGCGCTGCGCTTGCCACGGCCGGCCTAACGCTTTCCAATGCTATTCCGTCCTTTGCCGTATCGAGGAAAGGTTCCGCCATCATCGGGGCCAATGACCGCATACGCATAGGTGTGATTGGTGTAAATTCACGTGGTAGCGCTCTCGCACAGGGCTTTGCCAAGATGCCTAACTGTGAAGTGACATATATATGCGACTGTGACTCCGACGCTCTCGAGCGCTGCCGCCAGCAGATCAAGACCCTCACCGGCAAGCTTCCGAAGGGGGAGACCGACATCCGCAAAATGCTGCAGTCCGACGAATTCGACGCTGCTGTGATCGCGATGCCTGACCATTGGCACGCCAAGGCCGCCATTATGGCTATGAAGGCCGGCAAGCACGTGTATCTGGAGAAGCCGACCAGCCACAATCCGGCTGAAAATGAGATGCTTGTGCGTGCCGCAGTCAAGTACGGCAAGGTCATTCAGGTAGGTAATCAGCGCCGCTCTTGGCCTAATATCATAGCTGCCATAGAAGAGCTGAAGGCCGGTAATATCGGCAAGGTTCACTATGCCAAATCGTGGTATGTGAACAACCGTCCGTCCATCGGAACCGGCAAGGTCGTTCCCGTTCCTTCAAATCTGAACTGGAACCTCTGGCAGGGTCCTGCACCGCGCACCGACTACAGGGATAATATCGTTCACTACAACTGGCACTGGTTCTGGAACTGGGGTACGGGCGAGGCCCTGAACAACGGTACTCATTTCGTGGACCTGATGCGTTGGGGACTTGACGTGGACTATCCTACCCAGGTTACCTCGGTAGGTGGCCGCTACAGATTCCAGGACGATTGGCAGACTCCTGACACACAGCTTATTACATTCCAGTTCGGGGACAAGGCCGCAGGTTCTTGGGAAGGCCGCAGCTGTAACAATTCCGCAGTTGACGGTGCCGGTGTGGGCGTGGCTTTCTACGGCGAGAACGGCACCCTCTATCTTAACGGAGGCAACGAATACAAGATTCTCGACCTCGGTGGCAACGTGCTTAAGGACGTGAAGAGCGAACTCAAGTTCGAGACCGGCAACCTGCTGAACCCTAGCGAGCAGCTGGACGCCTTCCATTTCGCCAACTGGTTCGACGCCATTCGCAAGGGCGAGAAGCTTCATTCCGACATCAACAGCGCCTGCATAAGCACTCAGCTCGTTCAGTTGGGCAACATCGCGCAGAGAGTAGGCCATTCGCTCCAGATAGAACCGGTCAGCGGCCACATCATAGGATCCGAAGACGCACAGGCTCTCTGGGGCCGCGAATACGAGCCTGGCTGGGGTATTGAGATATAATAATCTATGACTAAAATAGTTACTTTCGGAGAGATAATGCTCCGTCTGGCCACTCCGGGACATCTGCGATTTAGCCAGGCGCACGAATTCGAAGCCACCTTCGGCGGAGGAGAGGCCAATGTGGCCGTTTCGCTCGCGGTCTTCGGACACGACGCTCAGTTCGTGTCGGCTCTGCCTGCCAATGACATCGCCGCTGCCTGCTTAAGCGAACTGCGTGGGCTCGGTGTCGGCACATCTGGCTGCATCGAAAGCGGAGACAGGCTTGGCATCTATTTCATAGAGAAGGGTGCGGTCTGCAGGCCGAGCAAAGTGATTTATGACCGCTCGCATTCGTCTATATCCGAGATAAAGCCCGGAATGATAGACTGGGAGAGGGTCTTCGAAGGAGCAGACTGGTTCCATTGGACCGGAATCACCCCGGCCATAAGCCAGAGCGCCGCAGATGTGGTGCTGGAAGCGCTCGAATGTGCATCCCGTAAGGGAGTGAAGATCTCCTGCGATCTGAATTACCGCAAGAATCTCTGGCGCTACGGGAAGACTGCGTCTGAAGTTATGCCACAGCTGGTGGCATACAGCGATGTCATAATTGGCAACGAGGAAGACGCTCAGAAAGTGTTCGGCATCGTCGCTGCAGGGTGCGACACAGACAGCGGCCTTATAGATAGCAGCAAATATGAGGGTGTGGGACGGTCTCTTATGGATCTGTTCCCGAAGGCCGGACTTGTGGCCTTTACTCAGCGCAGCTCCGTCAATGCTGACCACAATCTCTGGTCTGCAGTACTTTACGACGGGCGCGCGCTCAAGTATTCCCGCAGTTACGACATCACGGATATCGTGGACAGGGTAGGCGGAGGAGATTCCTTCGCGGCAGGCCTGATTCACGGTCTTCTGGAATACGGGGACTCACAGAAGGCGCTCGAATTCGCCACCGCAGCTTCGTGTCTAAAGCATACCATAGAAGGGGATTATAACCGTGTTACCGTGAAGGAAGTGGAATCGCTGATGGGTGGCAACGCTTCCGGAAGGGTTTCAAGATAAACATTGGAATTATGGCTGGAAAAAACAAAGTTCAGGTTCTTACGACCGCAATTTCGACGGGGCTTGTCCCTGTATTCTACGATTCTTCCGTGGAGCGTGCCAAGAATGTTCTAAAGGCTTGCTACAAAGGGGGAATTAGGGTGTTTGAATTTACCAATCGCGGGGATTTCGCACACGAGGTGTTCGCTGAACTGTCGCATTATGTCGCCACCGAACTTCCTGATCTCATTCTGGGAGCCGGTTCGGTTATAGATGCTCCTACCGCTACGCTTTATATGCAGATGGGCGCCCGCTTCATAGTAGGGCCTATGTTCAATCCGGAGGTGTCGCAGGTTTGCAATCGCCGTTTGGTTCCCTACATTCCGGGCTGCGGAACCGTTACCGAGGTTGGAAATGCGCAGGCCGCAGGATGCGACATCTGCAAGGTATTCCCGGGAGATGTGCTTGGCCCGGCCTTCGTGAAAGGGCTAAAGGCACCTATGCCGTGGAGCGAAATAATGGTTACAGGCGGAGTGAAGCCTGAAGAGGAGAATCTGCGCGCCTGGTTCAAGGCCGGGGCTTCCTGCGTGGGTATGGGCAGCAACCTGTTCCCGAAGGAGGAGATCCAGGCCGGCGATTGGGAAGCTATTTCGCACAGATGTGAATATTGTTTGAATATTATCAGAGATGTCAGAAAATAAAGTATTCCGTATGACGGAAAGCTGGCGCTGGTACGGCCCGAACGATCCAGTTTCATTGGCATACATAAGACAGGCCGGCGTGACGGACATAGTGCACGCTCTGCACCATATTCCGAACGGGGAGGTGTGGCCCGTGGAAGAAATCCGCGCCAGACAGGAGCTCATCGCGCAGGCGGGGCTCAAGTGGAGCGTGGTCGAGAGCGTGCCAGTGCACGAACATATCAAGACGCGCGAAGGTGATTACCTGCGCTACATAGAGAACTATAAGCAGAGCATACGCAACCTGGCGCAGTGCGGCATACATTGTATCACTTATAATTTTATGCCCGTGCTCGACTGGACCAGAACCGATCTGGCCTACACTATGCCGGACGGATCCAAGGCCCTGCGTTTCGAGATGGCCGCATTCGTGGCCTTCGACCTCTACATACTGCGAAGACCGGGCGCCGAGAAAGCCTACACGCAGCATCAGATTCAACAGGCCAAGGAGCGCTATGCTTCTATGACCGAAGAAGAGAAGAATCTGATTACCAGAAATATGATAGCTGGTCTTCCGGGAAGCGAGGAGAGTTTCACCCTTGATCAGTTCCGCGAGGCCCTGGCGCGCTATGACGGCGTGTCTGCAGAGACTCTGCGTCAGAATCTTATATACTTTCTTTCCGAGATCTGTCCGGTGGCCGACGAATGTGGCTCGATGATGGTCATCCATCCCGATGATCCGCCGTTCCCGCTGCTCGGTCTGCCGCGCATCCTGTCCACGGCTCAGGATTTCCGCGACCTGGTGAAGGCTGTACCTAATCCTTCTAACGGGCTGTGCCTCTGTACCGGATCGATGGGCGTCCGTGTGGACAATGACTGCGTGTCTATGATGCGCGAATTCGGCGACAGAATCGGCTTTGTGCATCTTCGCACCACCAAGCGTGACGAGGAGGGGAATTTCCACGAGGCCAATCTGCTCGAGGGCGACGTGGATATGTACGGAATGATGCGCGCCCTTCTGGAAGTGGAACAGCGTCGTCAGGTCAGTATCCCTGTCCGTCCGGACCACGGCCATCAGATGTGCGACGACCTTTACCGCAAATCCAACCCGGGGTATTCCTGCTACGGGCGTATGCGCAGCCTGGCTGAATTGCGCGGACTTCAGGAAGGAATCATTAAAACATTGGGGTTATGAAAAATATCTTTGACATAAATGGTCAAGTGGTCGTAATGACCGGCGCCTGCGGAGTGCTGGGTTCGACCATCGTGAAATATTTCGCGGCGCAGGGCTGCAAGGTTGTGCTTCTGGATCTGGAAAAGGCCCGCGGCATAGGGGAGGGACTCGTAAAGGAGATCACCTCCGACGGCGGAGAGGCTATATTCCTTCCGACCAACGTGCTGGACAAGGCTGTGCTGGAGGACAACTATAAGCAGATTATGGCCAAGTACGGCCGCATAGACATCCTGCTCAACGCTGCAGGCGGCAATATGGCTTCAGCCACCGTCCCGCCGGATAAGACCATCTTCGATCTGGATGTAGATGCCGTGAAGAAGGTGACTGAGCTGAACCTGTTCGGGACCATCATTCCGACTATGGTCTTCGCGCAGGCGATGGCCGCGCAGGGGACTGGATCCATCATCAATTTCGCCTCAGAATCGGCTCTCCGCCCGCTTACCAGGGTGGCTGGATACGGCGTGGCCAAGGCTGCCGTAGCCAACTGGACTAAATATCTGTGTGCCGAGCTGGCGACGAAATTCGGCGAAGGAATCAGGGTAAACGCCATAGCTCCGGGCTTCCTTCTGACCAATCAGAACCGCAGCCTTCTGACCAATGAGGATGGATCGCTTACCGACCGTTCCCACAAGATACTCGCCCACACGCCTATAGGACGTTTCCTGGAGCCGGATGAACTGGTAGGAACGCTCCATTACCTCGCCTCCGACGCCTCCAAGGCCGTCACCGGCACCGTCTGCGTGGTTGACGGCGGCTTCGACGCGTTTTCGATATAGTTCTACCTGACCATTCCTGTCGGTCCGTTAGATTCTAAACCTGGTCCTG
>CAVFXO010000034.1:0-11244 GCA_963626825.1 bacterium
AGTTTCTCCCGAAGACCTCTCGTATACTCCTTACACTCCTTTACTATGGCAGCGCTTTCATTAAGAAGTTCTTCTATTCTGTCCACGCTGAAGGACGGGTCCTTTACCTGAGCCTCTATCTCCTTGAGACGCTCGATGTTACGTTTATAATCCTGCTGATTCATATATCTGTTTTTTCTATTCTGCAATCCCACTTGCCGTCCTTGAACCTGAGCGAAAAATCATCCCCCGCCCTACCTGCTGCGGCGCTTTTCAAAACCTTTCCCGAAGCGTCCGATGCCAACACATAACCCTGTGAGAGGATATTGAGCGGGTTCGAAGCCGCGATCGAGGCCGCAAGCAGATCCACTTCGCTCTCCATTTTCGATATTCCCGATGCCAATGCGAACCTGATATTGTCCGCGCAACGAAGCATCTCCTCCTCCACGCCGGCTACCCAGTCTATCAGAAACCCCGCTACCGCGGTAGGCGTCTTGAAATGTTCATTGGCCACCATATCGGCGATATGAAAGTCTCTCTCGTGCCCCACGGCCGTAAGGACTGGGATGTCACAATTGGCAATGGCTGCACAGAGATCGTAGTCGTCATAGCAGAAAAGGTCCGAATCAGCACCGCCGCCGCGAAGAATCACCGCGAGCGAGTATTGGCCCGAAGAACGGACCTGGTCAAGGGCCGCACGGATGGATGCGCTGGCACCATCGCCCTGCATCAGCGCCGGAAACAGCGTGTGCGTGAACGCAAATCCATACTGGTTCAGCTCCAGATGCCGGCAGAAATCCCCATAGCCCGCGGCCCCGTCGGAAGAAATGACGGCCAGGTCAAACGGCAGGAAAGGCAGCGCCAGCTCCTTCTGGCTATCGACAAGACCTTCCTTCACGAGCCGTTCCAGGGTGCGGCGCCGCTCGAGTTCCCTCTCGCCTAGCGCACAGCTGGTATCGATTTCATTAATGACCAGGGTCAGCCCATAGACGGGATGGTAATCTACGGAAGCGTTCACGGTAATGGACAGGCCCGCGTCCAGAGACTGGCCCGTGGCACGGGTGAAGTCCGTAACGATGCGCTCGTTGCTCCTCCAGATGCGTGCCGAAGCCTTCGCGACCACCTGACCATCTTTCTGCTTTTCTATAAGATTAAGATAGTGATGACCGCCTGAAACTCTGTGAGATTCAATCTCTACCTTAACCCAGCACTGCATAAAGCCGATTCTGGATTTCACTCCCTCCTGAAGTTCGGAAAGGGACAGAGGAATATTTTCGCTTTCACTGAACATATTTTCAAATTTAGAAGAAAACATATAATTTTGCAATCGGTTTATCCAATAAATAAAAACAACTGCTATTAATGAAATCGAACGCGGCCATATAAAAAAACACGAACAAAGACTTCATCGGCCATCTGCGCAATGATACCTTTGCATCGTCAAAAACGAAACGCTTTTGACACGGACACAAAAGAACAATTATTGACGTATAAAAACATTTGGTTATGAAAGCTTTGTTTATCACACTCGGATGCATCGCACTTGCACTTGTACTCAGAATCGCAGATGATTTCTCAAAACGCGGACGTATCCGCAGCGTAGGTGCAAAATCCAACAGCCGTTCAAACGACGTGGCCACCATCGATCTCGCAGACAAAAGCAGCGTAGAGGAAGGACTCGCACACTACAAGGACCTGATGGACTAAAATATAATGGAACTTAGACAGCTTAAGTATTTTGTAAAGACAGCGCAGACGCTCAATTTCTCAGAAGCGGCCCGCGCACTTTTCGTTACCCAGAGCACCCTGTCCCAGCAGATAAGGTGTCTCGAACAGGAACTGGGAGTGGATCTCTTCTCCAGAAGCAGCCATTCCGTAATTCTTACCGAAAGCGGAGAACATCTTCTCCCGATAGCGATTCGCACTTTACAGGATGCCGAACAATGCTTCATCCAGATCAGCGACCTGAAGCAGATGCTGTCCGGGACCCTCAACATCGGCATAACCTATACTTTCGCCCCCATTCTCACGGAAAGCGTCAAGGAATTCACATCACAGTACCCCGGGGTCAAGCTCAACATCACCTGCGGCACGATGAGCGAGGTGCTCGAGATGCTCAAGGACCGCAAGGTAGACTTCGTCCTCTGCTTCAAACCGAACATCACCGACGAAGAGATCGACTCGCACATCCTCTTCGACAACCAGCTTTCCGTAATAGTGAGCAAAAACCATCCCCTCGCATCCAGGGAGTCCCTGAGCATCGACGACATCCGGAACCAGGTATTCGCGATGCCTGCCAAGGAAACCCAGGCGCGCAACGCCTTTGAGAGGGTCTTTCCGGGGATGTATGAAAAACTCAACGTCAAGGTGGACATCAACGAAGTCAACGTGCTTCTAAGCATAGTGTCAGCCACCAGGATGGTCACCTTCCTGTCCGAAGCCACGCTCCACAACAGGGAGGATCTGGTATCCATCCCGATTGACGCCCCCTCCACCCAGATGGAAGGCTGTGTGCACACCCTGAAGAAGGCTTACAGAAAAAAAGCCGCTGATGAATTCATCCGCATCCTCAGCCAGAGCAACGCTGTAATGGAGCGGGCCTACAATTGGTTAAATCAATGAGCATAGCATTATCTATCATCATACTCAGCATTGTGATCGCCCTGGGAAAGCTCCTGGGCGGCTGCAAACTTTTCGGGGTTTCGCTTGGCGTAACCTGGATTCTGTTCATCGGAATCATCTTCTCGCATTTCGGATACAATCTCAACCCTGAGATTCTGCATTTCACGAAGGAACTCGGACTTATCCTGTTCGTGTACTCCATAGGTATGCAGGTCGGTCCGAGCTTCTTCTCCAACTTCAGAGCCGGCGGCATCAAGCTTAACTTCCTGATGGTGGGATATGTCCTGCTGGGCGTGCTCACCACCTGGATACTCATCCGCCTGAGCGGCGAAGACTACCAGACCATGGTCGGCGTGATGTCAGGTGCCATCACCAACACCCCGGGTCTCGGTGCAGCGCAGCAGGCCTATGCCGACGCCACCGGAGGAGACCCTTCCGGAATCGCACTCGGTTATGCCGTGGCCTACCCTCTCGGCGTAGTGGGCTGGATACTGACCTTCATCGCCCTCAAGCCTCTTATGATAAAAAAGAAGAGTGTCAAGGCAAATGCAGACTCATCCGACGACGAGCCGTCCGCAACAGTCGAAATGCCAACCGCACAGCCTGAAAGCGGATCAGTGCGCCTGGTGAACAAGAAAGTGATCGTATCGAAGAGCAAGATCAACGGACTGACGCTCGGCAAGCTGGACTTCAAGAAATACCTCGGAATAGACGTCATAAAAGTAAGACGTGCCGGAATCGAGCTCGCCGCCACTCCGCAGACCGTCCTCCAGCTCGGAGACGTGCTCACCGTGGTGGGCAGCGCCGAAGCCATAGCCGGTATGGAGAAAGTACTCGGCAACTCTCTCAAGAAGCTTGACGAGCCTAACCTTATCAGCATCTTCGCGGGAATCGCGCTCGGCTGCCTTCTGGGCATCGTGCCGTTCCACATCCCCGGCATTCCGCAGCCTATCAAGCTCGGTCTCGCGGGAGGTCCGCTCATCGTGTCCATCCTTATCAGCTGTTTCGGGCCAAGATTCCACGTGCGCACCTACACCACCACGAGTGCCAATCTTATGATCCGCGAGATAGGAATCTCGCTGTTCCTCGCCTGCGTAGGACTCCAGGCCGGCACCAACTTCGTGGACACCATTGTAAACAAAGGCGGACTTATCTGGATTCTTTACGGAGCCATCATCACTATAGTACCGCTCCTTATCAGCGCACTTTTCGGACATTTCGTTCTCAAAGTCCCTCTCACCACGCTTATGGGCGTGCTCGCGGGAGGAAGCACGAACCCGCCGGCATTGGCATTCACATCAGAGACACAGGCTACGCTTGCCAAGGAAGGCTATGCGGACGCGCAGGGAGACGGTGCGGCTGTGGGTTATGCCACGGTTTACCCATTGGCAATGTTCCTGAGAGTCATCTGCGCACAACTGATGATATTGTTTTTAGCTTAAATAATATTACACAGTGCCGTCCTATGCGTGACGGCACAAAAAAAGCGCGCCCTGTGAAGGTCGCGCTTTTATCTTTTGATGTAGAGCGAAGATTACTCGCCTGGAGTGATAGCTCCTGTAGGGCAAGCGTCAGCACATGCTCCACACTCGATGCATACGTCCGGATCAATAGAGTAAACATCGCCTTCGTGGATAGCTCCTGAAGGGCACTCACCCTGGCATGTTCCGCAAGCGACACATACATCTTCTAGAATTTTGTAAGCCATAGTAAAAATTATTTATTTCGTTTTGCGATTACAAAAGTAATAATTTGTCGTAAATTTGCAAAGATGAAAAACTTATTATCAATCGCTCTCATATTACTTTTTTCCGGCACACCCTTCGCAGGAATCGTAAGCGTGGACAAAACAGTCCACGACTGGGGCGACGTTACCGTAAGCGACGGACCGCTGGACTGCACGTTCACAGTGAAGAACATCTCCGGGAAGCCGCAGACCATTAAAAGCGTCACCAAGACCTGTGGATGCACGAAAGTGTCCTGGACCACAAGGCCCATCGCTCCGGGCGCCACAGGCACCGTCAGGGCTACCTATTCCAATGAAGACGGCCCTTATCCCTTCGACAAGACCCTGAACGTCTTTTTCGAAGGCGTCAAGAAGCCGCTCGTCCTCCACATCAGAGGCGACGTGCACAAGGTGAAGCTCCCGCTGAGCGAGACCTATCCCCTTCATTTCGAAGGCATTGGCCTGAAGAAGAACAACATAAAGATAGGCAATCTCCTGCAGGGAGAGTCTGCGGGCACCGAGCTGACCGTGGCCAATGTCACGGACGGAAGTGTCAGATTGGCATGGAAGGATGTCAGCGAATTCCTGACCATAACTCCGGCCACCACCGTCATCGAAGCCGGGCAGACGGCGAGCGTGCACGTGAGTGTCGAGGCTTCGCGCACCCTCTGGGGGAAGAACATATATACCGCCGTTCCGGTCGTGAACGGCAAGGCTGCTGCGGAAAAGGTTGAATTCTACGCAGTTACCAGAGAGAATTTCGCTTCCTGGAGCAAGTCTCAGCTGGACGCCGCCCCCGTAGCGGACTCCAGAATGACCTTCGATCCGGGCTCAAAAGTGAAGGGCGAGAAGATGGAGGCCGCATTCGAAGTCAGCAACTCAGGGAAAAGCCCTCTCCTTATATATAAGGTGGATTTCGACCGGACCCAGCTCAAATGCACCCGCAGCACGGGACGCATCGCCCCGGGCGGCAGCGAAGAGTTCCGGTTCGAAGTTCTGACCGAAGCATTCGAAAAGGACAGCGACAATTACTCCGTCGCCACCCTCTATACGAACGACCCTTCGCACCCTATGGTGCACCTTTACATTCAGATTATTATTTTGTAACTTTGCGCCCGCAAAATTTACGCAGCACATTATGGCAGAAGAACAGGTAAAATACACGGAAGACAATATCAGAACCATCGAAGGCCTGACTCACATCCGGATGAGGCCGGGTATGTACATCGGCCGTCTCGGAGACGGAAAGAATCAGGATGACGGCATCTATGTCCTCCTTAAGGAGATCATAGACAACTCCGTGGACGAGTTCACGATGGGCTACGGCAAGCAGATTCTGATAGACATCTCCGAACAGGGGGAAGTGAGCGTGCGCGACTACGGACGCGGAATTCCTCTCGGCAAGGTGGTCGATGCCCTCAGCAAGCTGAACACCGGCGGCAAATTCGACGACAGCGCCTTCAAGAAGGCTGTGGGTCTTAACGGCGTCGGTTCGAAGGCAGTCAACGCCCTGTCCGAAAGGTTCTACGTGTGCTCGCACCGTGACGGCCTCTGCCATTGGGCCAATTTCACCAAGGGCGTGCTGGAAAGCGACGGGGAAGAACCTACCAGAGAGAAGAACGGAACACTTATAAAGTTCTTGCCGGATAAGGAGATGTTCGGCGATTTCGCCTTCAATATGGATTATGTGGAGTCGATGATCAAGAACTACTCCTATCTTAAGAAAGGCCTGACGCTCGTGCTTAACGGAGTCAGCTACCGTTCCGAGAACGGATTGGCAGACCTCATCAACGAGAACCTCAGCGAAGCTCCGCTCTACCCGCCCATCCATCTGGAAGGCGCTGACATAGAGATAGTCATCTCGCACACAAACACTTACGGAGAGAACATCGCATCCTTCGTGAACGGTCAGAACACCCGCGACGGAGGCACGCACCTGGCTGCGTTCAGAGAGGCCATCGCGAAAACCCTGAAGGAATTCTTCAAGAAAAACTACGAGCCTGCGGACTGCAGACAGGGCATCGTGGGCGCGATCAGCATACAGATCCAGGAACCGAAGTTCGAGAGTCAGACCAAAATCAAGCTCGGCTCCACTTATATGTGGGAGAAGCCGGGCGGAGACATTGGCCCGACTATACGTTCATTCGTTAACGATTTCGTATCCAAGGCTTTGGACGACTATCTTCGCATCCATAAGGACATCGTTCCTATCATCGAGGAGAAGATTAAGGACTCCCAGCGCGAAAGGGAGGAGATCGCCGGCATCCAGAAGAAAACCCGCGAGAAGAATAAGAAGGCCAATGTCTATAACCGCAAGCTCCGCGACTGCAAATATCACTACACGGACAAGATCACTGACAAGACGCCTCAGGAGATTCAGGACTATATCAACAACTCCTCCATCTTCATAACTGAGGGAGATTCCGCATCCGGAACCATCACCAAGGCGCGTCAGGCAGCATATCAGGCCGTGTTCTCACTGCGAGGCAAACCTATCAACTGCTATAAGGAAAGCCGCAAGCGCGTGGCAGAGAACGAGGAGCTGAACCTGCTGATAGCCGCTCTTGGCGTAGAGGACGACTTGGCAGACCTCAGATACAACCAGATCATCGTGGCCACCGATGCCGATGACGATGGTATGCACATCCGTATGCTGGTGCTCACTTTCTTTATGAAATACTATCCGGACCTCATCCGCCGCGGACACGTGTACATTCTCCAGACGCCTCTCTTCAGGGTAAGGAACAAGAAGGAGAACTACTATTGCTACGACATTCCGGAGAAGGAAGCCGCCGTCGCCCGTCTCAAGGGGAACTGCGAGATCACTCGGTTCAAAGGTCTGGGAGAGATCTCGTCTTCTGAGTTTTGCGATTTCATAGGCGAGAACATCAAACTCGACAGCGTCAGCCTTTCGGACGAGGAATCCATAGCCAGCATTATGGAATTCTATATGGGAGACAATACCATAGAGAGGCAGAACTTCATACGTGAATACCTCAAATCCGAAGAGGAACTCGAGGACATCAACATATAGCGGCCAATGAGTCCGAAAATTAACCGCTTCATCCTCACGAAGATACTGCGCTGGAAGATCACCCCTGGAGAAGACAGTCTCCCCGAGGTGAAAAAGGCTGTGTTCCTCTTCGCCCCGCACACGTCCATCTGGGATTTCGTCTGCGGATATTTCTACTTCAGATCTCTCGGAGGGCATCTTCACATAATAATCAAGAAGGAAGCCTTCAAGGGACCGTTCGGCTCGCTCCTGCGCAGGATGGGCGGATACCCGATTGACCGCAGGAAACCATCCGGAGCGCTCATTCCACTCATACACGAGATGAATTCCAGCGAATCCTTCTTCCTGGCCATCTGCCCGGAGGGAACCAGAAAGGCCGTCCGCAAGTGGAAGACCGGCTATCACACAATAGTAAGAGAGACCGGAGCCGCACTGTACCTGGCCCACGTGGACTATTCCACACGCGAGATCGGATACGGCAAGCCGTTCACTGTCAGCGACAACGCCCGCGAGGACACCGATAGGATTCAGGCCCGTTACAGGGATATGCATCTTACCGGACTAAGGCCCGGAGACTATACTACAGAATAATTTGGTATTAAAGAGAAAATTGCCTATATTTGCATCCCCTTTTTGAGGGACTAATTTAATTATTTAATAAACAAACACATGATCAAACAGTACGAAACCGTTTTCATTGCAACTCCCGTTTTGTCTGATTCCCAGATGAAGGAAGCGGTTGCCAAGTACACCGATCTTATCAAAGCCAACGGCGGCGAGGTCGTGTACGAAGAGGACTGGGGTCTTAAGCAGCTTGCCTACCCTATCCAGCACAAGACATCAGGATTCTATTACCTGATCGAATTCAAAGCTGCTCCTGAGTTCATCGCAACTCTCGAAACACAGTATCACCGTGACGAGCGCATCATCCGCTACCTTACCGTAGCTCTTGACAAGGACGCCGTCGCTTATGCGGAGCACCGCCGTCAGGTACGCGCCAGCAAGGCAGCCGCACCTAAGGCAGAGGAAGCACCTGCAGCTGAGCCTGCAGCAGAAGTTGAACCTGAAGAGACAAAGGAGGACTAATCCATGGCTAATGTAGAAAACAGCGAGATCCGCTATCTGAACCCTCCAACCGTAGAGGTTCGCAAGAAGAAATATTGCCGTTTCAAGAAGGCCGGCATTAAATACGTAGATTACAAAGACGCAGAGTTCCTTAAGAAATTCCTTAACGAGCAGGGTAAAATTCTTCCTCGCCGTATCACCGGAACCTCTCTCAAATTCCAGAGAAAGGTAGCTCAGGCTATCAAGAGAGCTCGCTCACTTGCCCTTCTTCCATTTGTAACTGACCTCCTTAAATAGTATTGAGAGTATGAAGATCATTTTGAAAAAAGAGGTTATCGGTCTCGGTGAGGTCGGTGACGTAGTAAATGTCAAGACAGGTTACGCTCTCAACTATCTCGTACCACAGGGTTTTGCGACCGTAGGTACCCCGTCTGCACTTAAGCAGCACGAGGAGACTCTTCGTCAGAGAGCACATAAAGAGGCTAAGCTCGTAGCTGATGCACAGGCACTTGCTGCCAAGGCAGAAGCAGTTGAGATCAAGATCGCTGCCAAGGTCGGCGAATCAGGCAAGCTCTACGGAGGCATTACTCCTGCACAGGTTGCCGAGATTCTCGCAGCTGCCGGAGTAGAGATCGAGAAGCGCAACATCACT
This sequence comes from bacterium, assembly GCA_963626825.1. Lineage (GTDB taxonomy): Bacteria > Bacteroidota > Bacteroidia > Bacteroidales > UBA932 > Cryptobacteroides. The sequence goes on from CAVFXO010000034.1 coordinate 9,058, forward strand.
CTTCCTGAGATCAAGACCGTCGGAGAGTACGAGGCTACAGCCAAGTGCTACAAGGGCGTGGTTGCCACACTCAAGGTAGAAGTAGTAGCAGAATAATTTTTTCAGTGCATTGAAAAACCTGTCTGACAGGCTTTGGTGCAATGGGGTCTGACTCGTTCAGACTGAGTAACACATTTTAAACTTATTTGCAAAATGCAGCATTATGAACTTAAAGGCCAGATCCGCGAGATAGGCGGCAAGGCCACCATCAAAGCTTTCCGTCGCGAAGGGCTCGTTCCGTGCATCGTTTACGGTAACGGCGTGAACAACGTAGCTTTCACTGTGAATGCCAAGGAGCTCGACATCCTCCTCAGCCTTCCGCAGTCATACATCATAGACATCAACCTCGGTGACCAGAAGTACACTGCAGTTCTTCACGAACTCCAGTTCCATCCGGTAAGCGACGAATGTCTTCACGTGGACTTCCTCGCAGTCAACGAGACCAAGCCTATCGTAATCGACGTTCCTATCACCGTATCAGGACACTCAAAGGGTGTTCAGCTCGGTGGAAAGTTCGTTCAGAACGCACGTACACTCCGTGTATCGGCTCTTATGAACGATCTTCCTGATAGCGTGAACGTAGATATCACCGAACTTGGAATCGCACAGAAGATCAAGGCCGGAGACCTTTCTTACGACAAGATTTCCATCGTTTCAGAGAAGAACACGATCATCTGTCAGGTTCGTCCTACACGTAACGCGAAATAGTTAATCTGACACCTCTTATGGCGGGCGAAAGTTACCTTTGTGTAGGTCTCGGTAACATCGGACCTGAATACGCGAAGACACGCCATAATATGGGATTTATGGTATTGGATGCCTGGGCTCAGGCATCCAATATTTCGTTTAATACCCAGAGATATGGCGACCTCGCGGAAGTGAGCCTGAAAGGCAGAACCATCTACCTGCTGAAGCCTTCCACCTATATGAATCTCAGCGGCAATGCCGTGCGCTACTATCTACAGAAACTCCCCGTTCCCATCGAAAGGCTCATCGTGATATGCGATGACATCTACCTTCCTTTCGGCACCCTCAGGATGCGAAAGAACGGCAGCGACGGCGGACACAACGGGCTCAAAAACATAGCGGAGTGCCTTGAAAGCCAAGACTATGCGCGCATCAGAATGGGTGTGGGGAAAAACTTTGCAGGTGGCGGCCAATGCGACTATGTACTGAGCGACCTCTCCGCTGAAGAGCAGGAACAGATGAAGGAACTTAGCGGGAAGGTGATTCAGGGGGTGAAAGACTGGATATTCGTGGGTGCAGACAGGGCAATGAACGTTTTGAACACAAAAAAGTAGATTTTTTCTTGCAAAAAACCAAGTTGTTCGTTATCTTGCAACCTGTTAGAGAATCAGACAATTATTAACATTAGTATAAACCATTTAAAAAACACTACGTCATGAAAGAACTTGTAGAAAAAATCAATGCAGAAATCGAGGCCTTCAAGGTTAACGCTGAGGCTCAGGTAGAGAAGAATAATAAGGCTGCTGGTGCTCGCGCACGCAAGGCTGCTCTCGAGCTTATGAAAGACCTCAAGGAATTCCGCAAGGTTTCAGTTGCTGCTACAAAGTAAATATTTTTTACTTTTTTTAATTTATTGTGCAACGAAACCTGAACTCCCGGCATCTATGATGTAGGTTTAGGTTTTAGTACACATTTTAAGGGTCGCACGCCGTGAGGTTGCGGCCTTTATTTTTTTGTCTTCCTCCGCCCCTGACTGACATTTGAGGTGAGCCCAAAAGTTTGGACAGTTTTACTTTAATATCGTCGGTCACAGATTACCCGTTTCATGGAGTCCCCGCAGCGGCTGACTTATTCGCCTTTCAGAAGTTGCAGGTCTTTGTGCCTCGGCCCTCACTTCGTTCGCCTCCCACTACGTGGGTCCTCCCTCGACCACACAACCTACTATGCAATATCAATATTTATGTCATCTAGACATTTGAAGTGATAGGGGCGGCCTATTTTTCTCTAATAGACATTTGAGGCGATAAAATCGGCAAAAGTCAGGCGCGAGGAGGGACACCGCCCCATCGAGCCCCCCGCTGCGTCTGATCTTTAGCCGCCGGAGACCGCCCATTCCGGCGGAGGTGCCGACAAAGTCTCCTTATATACAAGGCTTACTAAAAAACGGCGCGTGGAATGGTG
>CAVFXO010000035.1:0-8541 GCA_963626825.1 bacterium
CGACACGGCGACGGCTTTGTCCCACTCCGGTCTCCTCGAAAAAGTCCCACGCGTCACTTGACGAGACGAACCTTTTTTTCCTGCCTTCCGGGTTCATCGTGTAGGATTCGTAGGTGGAGTCGAACCGCTGCGGTTTGGATTTCTTTTTCTGGTCTTCCTTTTCTCTGTATTCGGCGAATCCGGTGTACGGCTTGCCAAACTTCACTGTGCCCTGTTTCAGGAATTTTTCGTATTTCTTCAGAAGAAATTTGCTTACGGATCCGTTTTCAGGAGCGGCCGAGATGATGTGCATCTCCTTGCGGGCGCGGGTAAGGCACACGTAGAAGAGATTGAGGTTGTCTATCTGGTCCATGCGGGCTTCTTCTTCGTAGGCTTTGGCGAAGTAGCTGCCGGAGAGCGCCTTCACGCATTTAAGAGGAAAGCAGATATCGAAATCTTCATCCTCGCCGAAAGCTTTGAGACCCTCCGGGCTGAGTCTGCACCACAGGGTATTCCGGCTGACTTCGTTTTTGATCTTCTCCGCATAAGGGAAGATGACCACCGGGAAGGCCAGTCCCTTGGCCTTGTGTATGGTCATTATGTTTATAGCCTGCGTGCCTTCGGGGGAGCTGATGGTAAGCTTGTCTGCCTTCTCGCTCCAGACACTGAGAAATTCGTGCAGATTGTTCCCGTTGACGTTCACCCAGTTCAGCAGATAATCCATAAAACTTTGGACGAAAAGGGTCTGCGTCGTGAATTCTTCAGGACGGGAGCGGCGCAGATCGTTCAGGATGGAATCGCACAGGTCCAGAAGCGAATGGTACGGCCTGTCCAGACTGATGTGGAGTTTGTCCGCCAGGTAGCGGCTGAGGGTGTCGTCAGGATTGTCTATGCATTGCAGCACGGAGATGAGGGAGGTCACCAAGCTCGAGGAAGACAGCAGCAGTGAATCGTTCGAGATGACATCAAATCCTTGGCTTATAAGAAATTCAGCGATGCGAGACCCTTCATTTTTGCGTCTTGTCAGGATGCCTATGTCGGACAGTTCGGCTCCGTTCTTTTGGACTTCCTTTATGATGGCAAGGATCTTTTTGAGCTGGTCGTCCTGGTCTGCGTCTTTGTCCAGGAATGTGACCGTCACCCTGCCCGGAGCGTCTTCCTCATCGACCTTTATTTTCTGCCTAACGTCACTGTATATATTCTCGTCCAGGCCAAGCTCCTTCGCAGCATAGATGAAGAAGTAGTTGTTGAACTTCACGATGGTTTTATTGCTTCTCCAATTTTCTTTCTTTGGATATGCTTCGCACGACCCTCGGAATTCTTTTTCGATCTCTTCGTTGAGAAGGCGCCAGTCGGAATCCCTCCAGCGGTAGATGCTCTGCTTTACGTCACCCACTATGAGGTTATCGTAATTTTCCGCCACGCTGTTCCTTAGAAGCGGGAGGAAATTCTCCCACTGTACCCTGGATGTATCCTGGAACTCGTCCAGCAGGAAGTGATTGTACCTTACGCCGAGTTTTTCGTATATGAACGGCGCGTCGCTCTCCCCGATGATTTTTTTCAGCAAGGTGGTGGACTCGTCCAGGCTAAGAACGTTCTTCTCCTGTTCCAGTGCGAGAAGCTTGTCGAAAAACTCTTTTTCGAATCCCAATGTGAAGATGGTCTGGGATATCGTCTGGGCGGTGACATATTTGCGGTGTTCCTTCCCTTCCAGAAGATCGCAGAGCTCTTCCACCTTGGTCTGGTCGGCTGTCTTGCATTTGCGGATCATAGACGTGAATTTGTCGCTGAACCCGTACAGACTGTTATTGGTGGCTGAGGCTTTCAGCTCGTCCAGGGCCTTCTGTTGTGCTTTGCCGACTGCTCCGACGGCCGTGGCCGCATCTGACACGGCCTTAAGGTATGACTCCGTTATGGCTTCGCACTTTTTGCGTATCCGGGCGAGACGCTTCTTGTCGAGAAGGCAGCGGTCTTCTTCCGGCAGTCTGCAGAATTCCTTTCCAATGTCGGTGATGCTTTTCTCCAGGTCCGGTTTGTTTCCCGCCTGCAGAGAGGAAGCGTATTTTTCCTTGATCCAGTCCAGCAGATCCTTCTGATCTTCAGTCAGTTCGTCCAGGATGCGGTCAGATGCTTCTGCTATGAGCGAATCCTTGTCCAGTTCTATCTGGTAGCTGGCGCTGTATCCGATCTCCCTGGAGAATGCGCGCAGCGCCTGCTGAAAGAACTTGTCTATGGTGCTTACAGAGAAGCTGCCGTAGTCGTGAAGCAGGTTGGTCAGGATTTTCTGGGCTTTGTAGTCGGTGGCGGCGGCATCGTGAAGGTCATTCAGGATGCGCTCCTTCATCTCCTCCGTGGCCTTGTTTGTGAAGGTGACGGCCAGGATGTTCCTGTAGGCGTTATCTGACTTGGTGTTGAGCAGCAGATCCCTGTAGGTTTTGGACAGCTGGTAGGTCTTGCCGGATCCGGCGGATGCCTTGTATATCTTTATCATTTTCCGCAAATCGTTTTAAAGTCACAATATCCGCAGGTTTTTTCCTCCCCGCTCTTTTCCCAATTGCCGGTGGTGTCTTTCAGCTTCTCCAGGAAGCCTGTCAGGGCCTTTTCAAAGCTCTGCAGGGTCTCGTCGGTCACGGGACCGCTGACAGGCCCGGCTTTCTTGAACAGGGCGGAGGGCTGGTAGATGGCGTTCTCCAGTATCTTGCCTTTGTATTTTTCTCTGACCATAAGGTCGTAGATGAGCATCTGGAGGGAGACCACGGGACGGTCTTCGTTTTTCGGGCCGAAGATGGCGGCTATGGTGTCTTCAGTAATGTCATCGGTCTTGTCTTTATCGCCTACCTTTCCGGTCTTGTAGTCCACCACACGCACGGTGCCCGCAGTCAGGCTGTCCAGACGGTCAATTTTTCCCTTGAAACTGAATCCTCCTATGGTGGCGTAGAAGGTCTTCTCCAGGTTATGGATGTGTAGCTTGCAGCCCTTTTCTTCCAGAAGTTTCAGGTCCGTCTCCAGGGTCTTGTACACGTACTGCAGTATCAGATGACGGTATATGATGGTGCGCCCCGTTATCTCTGTGGTGTTCAACTGCTCGGCTATGTGTTTGTTCGCGGATTCTTCTATGCGGGCCTTGTCCTTCAGTATGGCGGAGATGTCGGCTGCGGTGAAGTCAGACCGCGTGCCGTAAAGGTCCTGCATCACCGCGTGGAATACCGTGCCCTGCATACCGGCGTCCAGAAATTCCTTCACTTCGTCCGGCTTGCCGAGTCCTTCGATCTCGGCGAAATAGAACTGCGCCGGGCAGCTCAGGTACTTTTTCAGCGAGCTGGCCGACAGGTGCTTGGCTTTGAGTATGTCTATATGTTCCTGAGTTTTGGGAATTGTAGGGACGTTCCGGTCCGCCTTGATGACGGAAGTGGCGATATAGCGGTTCAGCTTGGCTCCGAATCCGAGCTCGAGCTGCTTGATGTAGCGGCTTTCCTCGATGGAGCCTATCTTCTGGTCATTGCCGGTATTCATTACAAGCCAGACTTTCTTCGCGCGCTGAATGAGCCGATAGAAGTAGTAGGCCCACAGGGCGTCCTGGTATTCGTGGCTTGGCAGACCGAATCCACGCTTTAGCTCCGCCGGGATGAATGATTCCGAGGTGGTGTGGCGCGGGAAGACGCCTTCGTTGCAGCTGAGGATTATGACGTTGTCGAAGTCCAGCGCGCGGGTCTCGAGCGGGCCCATAATCTGAAGGCCCTGCAGCGGTTCGCCCTTGAAAGGCACTGCGCTGCTGCGTACCAGATTGGCCAGCAGGCGGAAGAAAGTGGACGGCGCGATGTCGAGGTCGAAGTTGTCCAGCCGTTCGATGGCGGCGTAGTATTCTTTCGCGAAGTCCAGTTCTATGGAATCCTCCTCCCGGCTCCGGATGCGAAGGGCGGTGGTCTTGATGACGTTTTTAAGGTAAGCGCAGAGGCTGTGGATCTGTGTGGCGTCGGCGGCGGAAGGGGAGGTGATCGCAGGGGAGAAGATGAGATTCACGATGCCGTCCTCCGAGGTGCGCAGGTCGCTGCTGGCGATATAGTGTCTGTGTTCCGATTTGACGGCTTCGATCTTCTGCTTTTCGTCCTCGTTCAGAGCCTGCTTGAAGAGAGGGTTGGCAAATATGTCGTAAGCCTGTCTGTGATAGAACGATACGCTGCCTTCGGAGGATTTGCGGACGTGCATCTGCATCGAGCAGACGGCATCCACCAGCGCGCTCACCAGGCTTCCGGACATAGGGTAGCCCATCGTGACATTCACTTTCTCTATGTCTTCCGGCAGGGCGTTCAGGGTCGGGATCAGAAGGCTTTCCTCCGGCAGCACGACGGCGGTTTCGATGCCAGGCACGTGCGGCTTGCCGTCAGAGTCCGTGCAGGTGCGTCTGAAGATTTCGCCCAGCTGTTTGCATTGGCCTACGCTGGAAGGCACCGACAGGATGTTGATTTCAGGCACTTCGAGCCCTTCGGAGTCCAGTTCTATGTCCTGGCCGAATCTGATCACGTGGTCGTGCAGGAAGAAGGACGATTTGTTGTCTTGATCTTTTATCCATTTGCTGCTGTAATCCCAGCAGAATTTGCCCTGTCCGGCTTTCCTGACGGCGTCCAGAATCTTCAGCTCGCTGTCGGTGGGCGCGTTCAGCCCTATGAATATAAACTGTTGTGACTCAGGAAATTTAGCTTGAAGAATATCGCTCATCGCGCCTCCTGCGGCCTTCTCCGCCAGTTCACGGTAAACCATTCCGTCATAGGCCTTGCCCTGCTCCCGAAGGGATTCCCTGAAGGAAGTGTACAGCGGGTAGAGGAGTTCCCAGGTCTTGCGGAAGTTCTCCTTGTATTTGCCCGCTTTCTGATTTCCTTCGGTCTCGATGCAGTTTTTAAGGAACGCGGACAACGCCTTTATCTGTTCCTCGTCGAGGTAGTCGCGCGGATTTCCCTGGAGCTTTTTGAAGTCATCGACATTGGTGAAGATCTTTTTCGCGTCGATGAGGTATTTGTCCACGTCGTTGAAGTCTCCCAGTATCATTTCGCCCCAGAAGATGAACTCGTCCAGGCTTTCGCAGGGGTTCATCAGCTCTTTATAGCAGTCGTACAGGCAGAGTATCAGGTCTATCCTGTCCGTCGGCACCTTCCCGCCGAGTCTGTACATAAAGTCGGCGATGGTGTACATCTGCGGGCAGAACACGGTCAGCCCGGCCTTACTTACCAGCTGGCTGTAGTATTTTTTGAAAAATAGCAGCGAGCGTCGGTTTGGAAAGATGTAACAGTTGTGGTCAGTCGATTCAGGGTTAAAATAATGTAAGGCTACTTGTTTTAGGAACGGCGTCATCTCGTTATGATTCTTTCTATTCTGCGCGGTATCGAGGTTAGTATTTCATATGGTATGGTGCCAAGTATCCGGGCCAATTCCTCCACGCTCGGGTCCTCGCCGAATATGGTGACCGTGTCTCCGACTTTCACATCAAGTCCTGTGACATCTATCATACACATATCCATACATATATTGCCAATGGTAGGGGCTCTGTGCCCGCCTACGCAGAAGCTTGCTGCCCCGCGTCCCAAGTGCCTGTCCACTCCGTCGGCATATCCTGCCGGAATGGTGGCGATAGTGGTGCCGTCAGGAGCGATCTTCCCCCAGCGGTTATATCCTATCGTGCCGTCCTTCGGAAGCAAGTGCTTTATCTGAAGGACCTTAACCTTGAATGATGCGACCGGACTCAGATGCACATCCTTAAGAGCGGAGATCCCGTAGATGCCAATGCCAAGCCTGACCATATCGAACTGGTACTGCGTGAACCGCTCTATGCCGGCGCTGTTAAGGATGTGTCTTATAGGCTTATAGCCGATAGCTTCTGTAAGGGTGTCGGCCAATTTGGTGTAAAGTTCTATCTGGCCAAGCGTGAACTCGTCGCACTCAGGATCCTCTGCGGCGGCCAGATGCGAGTATATCGATTTGACTTTTATCCTTTTATGGCTGGCGAGAAATTCGATAAGCGGCTCGATCTCATCTTCCATAAAGCCAAGCCTGTGCATTCCGGTGTCCAGCTTTATGTGTACCGGGAATTCTTCTATTCTTCGTTCTGCGAGTTTCTCGTCAAGAGCCTGCAGGGTAGCAAGATTAGGTATGCCGGGTTCCAGTCTATAGTCGATGATTTCATTCAGAAAGTCCGTTCCTGCGGTAAGCACCAGAATTGGCAGAGAGATTCCGTTTTTCCTGAGCTCCACTCCTTCTATCGGGAGCGCCACAGCCAGGTAGTCGGCCCCCAGGCGTTGCATCATCGATGCGAATTCCACTGCGCCGTGGCCGTAGGCATTGGCCTTGACCAGGACCAAAAGTTTGGTTTCGGGCTTCAGAAGTCCTCTGAAATATGTGTAATTCTGCTCGCAGGCGGGAAGGTTAAGCTCGAGTCTGCTGAAATCGTTCTCTTTACTCATTTTCTGCTTTGCTTGTCTGCCCTAATGCTTCTATGATGGCTGTAGTCTGGTCCAGCGGGTTGAGCGTTATCTCCGTCACTTCGGCAGGAACCAGCACGAGCGAATCTTTTTCGAGAGGATAGATAACCTCCTTAAGGTCATCGAGTTCTACCTTGATCTCCGCTTTACCGTAAAGGCAGTAGTACACGGCGAAGGTATCGGTTTTCTCTGAAGAGATTTTCAGCGCATCGGTGAGGCTGAGCTTGTTGACCACGAACTGTGGGAGGTTGATAAGCTCGCTCACGTGGTCGTTTATCTTCTTTCCTGGGCATAGAACGGGCTCCTGACGCTTGAATTCTATGAAGTCGAGTGCGTCGATGAGAGTCAGCGCGCTGTCGAATTCGTCTGTGCCAAGTTCCGCTCCCCACGGCCAGACGCAGAAGTCCAGGGCTGAGGATTCGGATATTTCCAGGATCTCCAGGTTGCCTGTGGCTCCGTGTATGAGGCCCGGCTTGATGCGGTAGCATTCTCCGGCCTTGACCGGCACGAGCTGCAGATCGTTTTCTATGCTTCCGTCCTGCAGGCCGTCAAGAAGCACGGTGGCATCGAGGTCTTTATTGAAACCGAGCACGAGGCGTGCCTTCGGGTCAGCGGAGAGGATGTACCAGACTTTTTCCTTGCCCAGGGCGTCGTAGCGGTATTCGGCGGTGGAATCGTCAGGATGCACTCGGAGCGGCATTTTTCCTTCGCAGGAGATGCGTTTTACCTGCAGCGGGAATTGGCGTCCGTAAGCGTTGAAGGCGAAATCGCCCACCACGCGGTCCATATAGGTATCCATCACCTCGCTTAAGCTATTGGCCGAAAGCCAACCGTCTTTGATCAGAGAGTCTCTGTATCCGAGATCCGCTAATCTGAACTCTTCACGTCCCCATATGTATTTGTCCTCCAGGCTGCAAAGGCGAAGAGGATAAAGTTTGCTGTTTTCGCTCATCTGTTAGTTTCTTCTGCTGTTAGCGATTCCTATATAGTAAAGTAGTGTGGCAAGTGATCCGAGGGCTGCGATTACGTATGTGTAGGCTGCCCATTTGAGTGCGTCCTTGGCCATAGGTGTGGTCTCGAAATCGGTAATGCCCGTCATATCAAGCCATTCTACGGCTCTGCGGCTGGCGTTGATCTCCACCGGAAGGGTGATGAACGAGAATAGGGTGGTCATAGCGAACATCGCTATTCCTATCCAGATGAGGTTCGGAAGTGTCTCGATGAAGAGACATCCGGCCAAAAGTACCCACGATACTGCCTGGTTACAGAAACTTACTACCGGTACGAGGGCGCTGCGCATTTTAAGAGGTGCATAGCCCTTGGCATGCTGGATGGCGTGTCCGGTCTCGTGCGCTGCCACTGCGGCTGCTGCCACGCTGTTTGACGCGAAGACTCCGTCGCTGAGATTGATGGTGTGGGTGGCAGGATTGTAGTGGTCGGTGAGATGACCTCCGATGTGTGTTACCTGCACGTCGGTGATGCCGTTCTCGCGCAGCATTTTCTCTGCCACTTCAGCTCCCGTAAGATTGAGGGGAACTTTAGAATATTTCGTAAATCTCGATTCGAGTGTGGCCTGAATGATCGCGCTGGCGACCATCACAAGCAGCATAATTATCCAGATGCTCATTATGTTGTGTATATCTTACGTTTACAGTTTGTGCGCAGTCTCGCTTCTCCAGTGTCAGGACGCGGGGCGTGGTCTGCATCATACAAATATAACAATTAGGAACGACAATTTTCGTGCCTGCCGGTAAATTCGTACGGGCGCGGAAAAGGAGTTGTCAAATCCTTTTAATATTTGTATTTTTGCGCAGAGTTTTTCCCCTATGAAAGTGTCGATCACCGGTAAAGCATTGAATCTGCCGCATTTCTCTATGCGGGGGGGGGTATCATAACGACTTAATTTTCAGTAACTTACATAAAATCCCTTTCGGCTGTTGCGCCGAAGGGGACTTTTTTGTCGTTCCCAGACAACCATCAAAATATTTCAGATATGAAAAAAGATTTTATTCAGAACGGCCAGGCCCTCTATGCAGCGCCTGACTGCCACCCCTACGCCTTCGCTCCCGAAGGCGTCCTCTGCGGAAGCGGT
>CAVFXO010000036.1:0-31048 GCA_963626825.1 bacterium
GCCCCGTCCACGAAAAAGGGACCGGCCACCAGGCCAGCCCCTCTATAGATAAAAGTCCCGAAGGATAGATCCCGTCGTCTGATGACTAAAGGTTAGGATTCTCTTCCTTCCATTTGTCAACCGGCGGAACGATGCCCAGGCTGACGATCTCGTCACGCATCTTGCAGAGATGCTCGTAAGAAGACTGCAGAGCAGCCATCTCCTCCTCTGTTCCCTTAGGAGCTGTGAAGTGAACGCCTGTAGCGTCGATGACGGTAGGCATAGCCATCATTACGTTCTTGAAGCCGCACTTGTCGCAGTTAACATAGCAACCTGCAGGCAGGGTGAACGGAGTGCCGCCCATGGCAGCCTCGATCATCTTCACTGCATTGTATGCAGGGCTCTGGAATGAAGAACGTCCGCGGAGCTTGATGATGGCTGAACCGCCCTGGATGGTATCGTGCTTAATCTCCTCCATCCTCTCTGCTGACAGACCGCACTCGCTGAGAGGCTTGCCGTCAATCTTTACCTGTGAAGCGAAAACTGCCATCTGCTCGCCGTGTCCACCGTAGGTGTGAGCTCCGGTAACTGCGCTCTGAGGAACGCCGAACTCCTTCGCGAGGTTGCTCTGAAGACGTGTAGAGTCGAGAGCCGCGAGAGAGGTAAGCTGGTTAGGCTTAAGACCTGAATGGATAAGAGCTGTAAGAGCGGTAACGTCAGCAGGGTTGAAGATAACCACAACGTGCTTTACGTCAGGGCAGTACTGCTTGATGAAGTCACCGAACTGAGCGGCGATCTGGCAGTTGCCTTTAAGAAGATCCTCGCGGGTCATACCCTCCTTACGAGGAGCGCCGCCTGAAGAGATGATGTACTTGGCATCTGTGAAAGCCTCTTTAGGATCTACGGTCCATGTGATGTTCGCACCCTCGAATCCGCAGTGATACATTTCTTCAGCTACACCGTGAACACCCGGCTCGAAGATATCGTAAAGGCAGATGTTTGGTGTGAGACCCAGCATAAGAGCTGTCTGAGCCATGTTTGAGCCGATCATTCCGCCGGCGCCCACGATGGTCAGTTTTTCGTTTGTAAGATATTTCATATTACTCAAGTTTCGCAAGTAAATTAATTTATTGTTTTATAGCATTGTGCGTCACTTGCGAAACTTTTTTCCCACGCACACGCTACGCTTAAAGACTACAACGTTACCCTATCCCTAAATCCCTTCCCTCGGGGAAGAGACTTTTATCGGTCTAATAGACCTCCATATAGGTTTTTCGCATTGCGAAAAATTAACTCACTATATCAAAATAATTGAGTTTTAATCGGAAATTCACGATTTCGGCGCAAAGTTAGCAAAATTCAAATGAAATTGTACTATATTTGCAACTGTCGAAAAAATATATGGCACTATTTCTTACAAAAGATCTTGATGACCCCGCGCACTCGCGCGTAGGTGTCTGGAAAATTTCAGAGAGCGAGGCAGAGCTTCGCGCGATGACGTCCATTCCCTCAGACGAGCTTGAGGAGATTTCCTATATTAAAAATGAATCAGTTCGCAAGCAAAGGCTTGCAGTAAGGGCGCTTCTCGATGCTCTGTTCGAGGAGAAAGTGTATCTGTCACATCACGATAACGGTAAACCTTATATCGAGAACAACGCCATCAATATAAGCATCACCCATACCGACAAATATGTAGCTGTCATTCTTAATGATGACGACGAGGTCGGCGTGGACTGCGAATCTCTGGATCGCGATTTTTCTCCGGTTGCAGAACGCGTGTTCAGTGCAGAAGAACTTGAGAACCTGGACGAGGACACCCGCAACGAGCAGCTTGCCGTTCTGTGGTGCGCGAAAGAAGCCATCTACAAGTTGACGTCACAGTACGACGTGGACTTCGCCGAGCAGATAAAGATTGACGGTTTTCGCTTCCGTGACGAGGGCGAATTGAGCGCCACCTACACGGACAAGGACGACTACGAACAGGAGCTGGAACTGCACTATTTCACGTTTGATCGCCACGTGGTGGTCTGCGTCTCCGCTTAGTAACATTTTTGTTAACCGCCCCGGTGCGTTTGCCTGCGGATAAGCTTATATCCCTCTGTCTGACAGAAAGTTGGCAGAGGGATTTTTCTTTGTGGAAAACTTTATTTGCCCCAAACCGCACATTCTTATTTCTTATCTTCTATATTTGCAATAGATAATTCTCGCCCCGAAATGACGAGAGTTTTTTTACACGCTAAATCTAACCGGATATGATCAAATATGTAATTAAAAGGGACGGCCGCAAGGTGGAGTTCAACAATCAGAAGATTGTCGCTGCCATCCTCAAGGCAATGGATGTAACTGAAGACGGCGAAGACATCATTCTCGCCGCCAAGATCGCCGACACCATCTCCAGGAAACACCACGAGGAGATGAGCGTCGAAGAAATACAGGACTGTGTGGAGATGGAGCTGATGAAGAGTCCCCGCAAGGAAGTGGCCAAACGCTACATCGCCTACCGTAACCAGAGAAATCTGGCCCGCAAGGCGAAGACCACCGAGATCTTCCAGGAGATCATAGACGCACAGGCCAATGACATCACCCGCGAGAATGCCAATATGAACGCGGACACCCCTGCCGGAATGATGATGAAATTCGCGTCCGAAGCCACCAAAACCTATGTGGACGAGTGTCTGCTGGCCGAAGACGTAAGGGAGGCCGTGCTGAACGGATATATCCACATTCACGACAAGGACTATTATCCTACGAAGAGCCTTACCTGCATCCAGCACCCTCTGGACCTGATTCTGGAGCATGGACTCAAGGCCGGGCACGGCGAGAGCCGCCCTGCGAAGAGGATAGAGACCGCCAGTGTGCTCGCCTGCATCTCTATGGAGACGGTGCAGAACGAGATGCACGGAGGTCAGGCCATACCGGCATTTGACTTCTATCTGGCTCCTTTCGTAAGAAAAACTTTCCAGGAGGAACTCAGAAAACTCGGAGAATACGACAACTGCGACTATACCCATCTCTATGATGTCAAGATCGAGGACTACATCAAGCGCGACCTCACAGGCCTGAAGGGCGACGAAAGGGCGGTACAGCAGTGTATCAACCAGACCGTGTCCCGCACCCACCAGAGCATGGAGGCTTTTGTCCACAACATGAACACCATCCATTCACGTGGAGGCAACCAGGTGGTATTCAGTTCCATAAACTACGGAACGGACACCTCTGCCGAGGGCCGCTGCATCATCCGCGAGATTCTCAACACCACCTACGAAGGTGTGGGCAACGGCTCGACAGCCATCTTCCCTATCCAGATCTGGAAGAAGAAAAGAGGCGTCAGCTACCTGCCTGGAGACCCTAACTACGACCTGTACAAATTCGCCTGCAAGGTGACCGCCCGCAGGTTTTTCCCTAACTTCCTGAATCTGGATGCCACATACAACCAGGATCCTGACTGGAAGGAGGATGACCCTAAACGCTACATCCACGAGGTGGCCACGATGGGCTGCCGTACCAGGGTGTTTGACAACAAGTTCGGTCCACGCACTTCCATTGGCCGAGGCAACCTTTCGTTCACGACTATCAACATCGTGCGTCTGGCCATCGAATGTATGGATATTGAGGACAAGGAGGAGCGCATAGCAGCCTTCATGGGCAAGCTCGACTGGGCGCTCGACATTTCTGCCAAGCAGCTTAACGACCGCTTCGATTTCCAGAAGACCGCCCTCAAGAAGCAGTTCCCTCTGCTGATGAACGGCCTCTGGCTCGGGTCTGAAAAACTTGGCCCGTGCGACACCGTGGAGAGCGTGATGAATCAGGGAACCCTCGCCATAGGATTCATAGGACTGGCAGAGACCCTTATCGCTCTTATAGGACATCATCACGGAGAAAGCGACGAAGCACAGGAACTTGGCCTGAGGATAATCAAGCATATGCGCGAGCGCATCAACGGCTATTCTGAGAGCTATCAGCATAACTACAGCCTGTTCGCTACCCCGGCCGAGGGCCTTGCCGGAAGATTCACCCGCATGGACAAGAAGAAGTTCGGCATCATCAAGGGCGTGACCGACAAGGATTACTACACGAATTCCAGCCATATCCCAGTGTATTTCCACTGTACTCCTGAGCATAAGGCCAAGATAGAAGGCCCATATCATCAGTATGAGGGTGCGGGACACATCTTCTACGTGGAGATCGACGGAGACGCTACGCACAATCCTGAGGCTATTATGAGCATCGTAGACTTGATGGATAAGTATAATATCGGCTACGGTTCCGTTAACCATAACAGGAACAGGTGTTTGGATTGTGGTTATGAAGACGCTACGGAAGGATTGAAAGAATGTCCTCACTGCCATTCTACCAACATCGACACCCTTCAGCGAATCACAGGATATCTGGTAGGTACCACCAACCGCTGGAACAGCGGCAAACTTGCCGAGCTTAAGGACCGTGTCGTTCACAAATAAAATATCGGTTCTGGATATAGTGGCGCAGACTATGGCCGACGGCCCTGGTCTGCGCACTTCCATATATTGCGCAGGATGCCCACATCACTGCCCGGGCTGCCATAATCCCCAGTCGTGGAACATAGAGAACGGCAAATGGATGTCCGTGGACGATCTTTTCGATACTATAGTGGAGGATGAGATTTCCAATGTAACCTTCACCGGAGGCGACCCGTTCTTTCAAGTGGAGGCGTTCACTGCACTTGCACGCCGCATCAAGGCGGAAACCCGCAAGACCATCTGGTGCTGGACGGGATACACCATAGAACAGATCCGCCAGGACCCTGTCAAGGCTGAACTTCTCAAATACATCGACACGCTGGTGGATGGTCCTTTCCTGATAGACCAGAGGGACACGACCCTGCTTTTCCGCGGGTCACCTAATCAGCGCATAATACATCTTACCCCTGTGGAGGATGACATCTGTCCCGGGGCGGTGGAACTGGTTAAGCCCCGTTAGAGGAGCCAAGGCTCGGGATCTATGGACGAAGTGCCCTTCCAGAGCTGGAAGTGGAGCTGAGTCTCGCCCGAGATGGTATCGACCGTGCCAATCACATCGCCGGCGCTCACCTTCTCACCGGCCTTCACGTTGACCTGTTTAAGCTTGCAGTAGAAAGTGTAATATTCCCCGTGCTGGACGAGCACGCACTGGTTGTATCCCGGCATCACCACTACCTGGCACACGGTTCCGTTGAATACGGCGCAGACCTGCGCACCGGTTTCCGTGGAGATGTTCACTCCGTTGTTGAACGGAAGGTCAATGTTCTTATATACAGGGTGTTTGTGCTTGCCGTACTGTCCCACTATGGTTCCGCTGACCGGCCACGGCAGTTTCCCCCTGTTGGCTGCAAATTCCTTCGACAGCTGTATGTCCACCTTCTTCTGCGGGCTGCTTTTGGCCTTCTGCTTCTTGTTCTGCTCGGCTATCATCTGCGCGATCTTCCTGTTCAGCGCGTCGATCTGCTTCTGCTTTTTCTTGATCTCGCCCTGGTAGCGGGTCTTGTTCCGTTTCAGGTCCTGAACTATCTGCTGCTCCTTTTTCTCGGTGGTTTTCAGCCGGTTGAGATTCTGGTTCCGTTCAGCCAGCACGCTGACGTTCACCTTGCGCAGCGAATCCAGTTGAGCTTTTTCCAGAGACAGCTGAGCCTTGCGGCTTTCGATTTTCAGAGCCTCTTCGCGCAGTTCGTCAGATGCGGACCGGAGGTAGTTGAACCGCCTCACCACCTGCGGGATGCTCTCCCCGGACAGCACGTAGAGGAAGCGCAGACGTGGGTCGCGGCTCAGATATGCGCTTCGGATCAGGGTTTCGTAGTATGCGAGGTTTTCGTCGAGCCGCGCTTGTGTGCGGTCGATTTCGGTCGACTTGGCCTTGATTTTCTTATTGATGGATGCCAATTGGCGTTCGGACTCCGTAACGAGCTTCCTGCTCGAAGAGACTTTCTTCCGGGTCAGGGCCAATTTCGCAGTGGCGTCGGCGCTTTTGCCTTCATTGGCCTTCAGCTGCTTGTCCAGGGCGGCGATCTCCTTGCGCAGGCGCTCGATCTCCTGCTTCTGGGCGTCCTGGCCGTAGCAGAGGGTACTCAGCGAAAGCAACAGGGTGAATATCAGGACGATACGTTTCATTTGGCCTGCTTGGATAGGTTCATATAGAAGTTACCCAGGTCTATGTCTCCCAGGGCATAGAGGGTCATGGCGTAATGCTCGAGGATGACCTTGTGCTCCTTGCCGCCGTACACCATGCATTTCTTGAAATACGTGCGTGCTTTTTCATAGTCCTTCATAAGGTAGAGGATGTAGCCGTAGGTGTCCAGGAACTGCACGTTTTCAGGCTCCAACTTAAGGGCTTCGCGCGACATCTTCTCCGCCTTCTTGAGCTTCTTGCCTTCGGTACTCAGGTAGTAGGCGTAGTTGTTCAGTATGGTAGCGTCGTGCGGCTCGAGCTTGATAGCCATATCCAGGTACCTGTAGCTGTTCCTGTAGTCTTCTCGGGTGAAATAGGTATTGGCCAGGGACACATAGACGGCGCACAGGTCCTTGGTCTTGTCCAGGTGTCGCAGTGCCTCCTCGCCGATCTGTATGACCTTCTGAGGGTCGTCCTCCGAGATCGACATCAGCGCGAACCAGCCGGTGGGGCTTTTCGGATAGAGACTGGTCAGCTGCTCGAAATGTCCGCAGGCCTGGTCCTTTTTTCCGGTGACCATATCCCAGCTTCCGGCCAGGCTTATGGTCAGGGAGTCCTTCGGATGCGCGGTCAGAAGCGTGTCCACCATAGAATCCAGATTCTTGTGGTAGATTCTGTAGGTCTGTCCGTCCACGAGGTTCAGGATGTACCTGAGATATTCAACCTTGTTCTCCACTTCCACGTCGGGGGAGATCAGATATCCCGGGATAGTGGTGAAATATGCTGCCAGATTGTCCTGGGTCCTGTAGATCTCGGCGAGCGGCATAATCGCCGGAGTGCATTCCGGATCTTTGGTCAGGGCCTGCTGGAAGAGCAGTGCCGCCGTCGAATCGCGACCGTTTTCCATCTCTTTTTTAGCCCTGAGGCAGAGCGTGTACGGGGAGTTGTACTTATCCGGCCATTTTTCGGACATTATCAGGGCCAATGAATCCGCATATGACCTCAGAGCCGGGAATTCCGAATAGACATTATACTGCGGCAGCATATAGTAGCTGTTGTCGGGGTCAATTTCCGAGGCCCGTTCCCAGCACTGCATGGCTTTCTCGAGATTATCTTCGGTGTAATAGCAGTATCCGAGGTAGCACCACGCTGCGTCATTGTTTGGCTCGGCTTTTAATAGCTTGAGCGATAGTGACTTGGCCTTTTCGTAGGACTCGTCGCACATCAGCTGGGCGATGTCCACGATACTGATGTCGTCCGTAGCTTCGGCTATGGACAGGGTGGAGAACAACAGTATGCTGGATAGCAGTAAATGCTTAAGTTTCATAACAGGGCAAAATTAACCAAAAAACCTTAAATTTGGGGAAGTTTTTGGCTTCAATGCAACTATTCGACAGAAACAGGCATCTTAACAGGTGGATACAAGGCGCGAAAGAGGGAGACCCGCGTGCTCAGAAATCCATCTACGATATGCTGTCGGCTAAGATGTACGCGGTGTGTCTGCGTTATATGGGCGACAGGGAATCGGCCTGCGATGTGCTTCAGGATGGGTTTGTGACGCTGTTCAGCAAGCTGGACACCTACTCCGGCGAGGGTTCTTTCGAAGGTTGGGCCAGAAGGATTTTCATTAACACGGCCCTTATGTCGCTCCGCCGTCACGACGTGATGAATGGCACGGAAGATATAGAGACTGCATATTCATTGGCCGACGAGGGAATGGACGCGCTGCAGTCGATGAACTACAGGGAACTGCTCGATATGGTAGCGACACTTCCCGCAGGGTTCAGGACGGTATTCAATATGTATGTGCTGGAGGGCTACTCCCATAAGGAGATAGGGCAGAAGCTGGGGATAGAGGAGGCGACGTCCAGATCACAGCTGCAGAGGGCGAGAATGCTTCTGCAGGAGAAAATTAAAGGAAGAAAGTAATGAACGAGATATTTGATAGCAAGGTAAGGGAAAAGCTCCTCTCCGCCGAGGTCGAGGCCCCGGCAGAGGTTTGGGAGGCCATCTCCGGAAGGCTGGGGCATACCGCCGCCGCTCCGTCGCGCCGCTATGGCGGATGGTGGAGTGCTGCGGGCGTGGCTCTGTGCGGTGCGGCTGCCGCATTGGCAGTCTTCGTCTTTCACAGGGACGGCATAACCCAGAGCGGTGAGCCTGCCGATATCGAAGTCATAAGGACGGAAAACCGTCTGGCCTGCGAAGAATCCGTGTTCGCTTCTGAAGTGAAGCCAGTCGGTGAGGGGCTTGTGCCGCGCGAGGTAAAAAGCCCGCTTTATATGGAGCAGACCGCCGGGTCGGAGGCTGAGATGGCCGCGGAGCCGGAACAGAGCCCTGTAATCAGGGAGGAAACCGTTCAGCAGGAAGATGAATGGGAAGATCCGTTCGCTTCGATGATGGCGGAGGACAGCGATTTCGAGCGCAAGGCCCGCCGCGAGAAGCCTTCCGTCAATCTGCGTGGTTCCATCGGGGCCAATGACGCCCACAGCAGCACGGCATTCAGCCGCGCGCAGTGGACCAGCGGATACATTCCGGAGGGGATGGTGGAGAACAGCGTGTCGAATTTCGATGTGCCGGGCTCTGTCGGCCTGTCGTTGATGTTCCCTCTCAGCACGCACTTCTCCTGCTCGGTAGGACTTGACTGGACATTATTGTCGCGTAATTTCACAGGCGCCTATAACACGATGGAAGGCGAAGTGAAACATTATGTCAATTATATAGGCATTCCTGTAAACTTATACTATACATTCAATCCTCAGAGTTCATTCAAGCTTTACGCCTACGCCGGAGCGAGTCTGGAGCAGTGCGTGAGCAGCAAGTACTATATGTTCTCCGAGTCGTCGCTCCCGGTTTACAAGGACGGACGCCAGTCTCCCCAGATAGGAGTGAAGGCCGGCGTGGGCATCTGCTGGCAGCTGGGCTCCGTGGCGATCTTCTTCGACCCTTACGTGGGATATTACATCTCTGAATCCCAGCCGAAGTCGCTGCGCACCGAGCATCCTATGATGGTCAGCTTCGATATGGGCCTCAGGTTCATTCTGTAGCCCTGTCCAGGAACCGGTATCCGGACGCTTCCATAATGTGTTCTTTTCTGATGTTTTCGTTGCCTTCCAGGTCGGCGATGCTTCTGGCAACCTTGATGATGCGGTAGTAGGCCCGCATCGAGAACTGCATCGTCTCCATCAGGTCGGAGATCAGCTTTTCACAGTCCGCATCCAGCGGACAGAACCGGCCTATCTGCTTTACGGACATCTCCGCATTCGAGCTTATCCCGGTACCTTCGAATCGTCTGGTCTGCATCTGTCTTCCCTGCAGTACGCGCCGGGCTATCTGCGCCGAACTTTCCCTCGGAGAGGTACTTCTCAGGGACGAGATGTTCAGCGGGTGCACCCATACCTGCAGATCCATCCTGTCCATTATCGGACCGCTCAGCCGGGTCAGGTACTGGTTTCTCTGTCCGGGGGTGCAGGTGCAGCGGCCCTGTTCGCCGTAATATCCGCAGGGGCAGGGATTGGCGGCCGCGATGAGGGTGAAGGAGGCGGGGTATTCAATCTTGCTTCTGAGTCGGGAGATTACGACCTTCCTGTCTTCGAGCGGAGCGCGCAGCGCCTCTATCACACTTCGCGGCATAAGGTTGAACTCGTCCAGAAACAGCACGCCCAGGTGCGAGAGGGTCACTTCCCCGGGGATGATATTGTCCGTGCCTCCGGTGCCTCCGATGATGGCGGCAAGAGAGGCGCTGTAATGCGGGCTTCGAAACGGTCTAGTGCGTGTCAGGGACCCTCCCGGAGCACTGATGCCCGCGACCGAATAGATCTTGCTGCACAGAAGTGACTCGCTGTCCGTGAGCGGAGGCAGTATGCCCGGCAGTGCCTTGGCCAATGAGCTCTTCCCGCTTCCGGGCGAGCCGATCATAATCAGATTGTGTGCTCCGCAGGCCGCGATTTCCAGTGCTCGCTTGGCTCCTTCCTGTCCGATGATGTCGGCGAAATCCACCTTTTCTCCTCCTGCAGCGGCTTCCGTGCCATCTGCGACGGGAGGCGCTTCCGCTATGGTTGAGAACTCGCTTCCGCTCAGAATGTCAATGACTTCCGTTAGATTGCGTACGCCGTAGATGTCGAGCCCCTGAATCCGGGAGGCTTCGAGTGCCGAGGAGAGAGGCAGGATGCACCTTCTGAAGCCGGTCTTCTTCGCGAAGTCCGCCATTGGCAGGCCGCCTTTGATGGGTCTCACTGACCCGTCCAAGCCCAGTTCTCCCATTATGAGAGAGTCCTTTATCAGAGGCAGGTCCCTCTGGCCGGATGCTGCGATGATGCCGACGGCGATGGGCAGGTCATATCCGCTGCCGCTCTTGTGAAGGTCGGCCGGCGCCAGGTTGATGACTATCTTGCGTCCCGGGATATGGTATCCGAGCGACTGCAGGGCCGTCACGGTGCGCAGCAGGCTTTCCTTCACCGCCACGTCGCCCAGTCCGCAGAGATGTATTCCTATCCCGCTGGCGATATCCACCTCGACGGTTACCCTGACGGCGTCTATCCCTATGCATTTGGCTCCGAATATGTGTACTAACATAGCTCAAGTTTGTTAAAAAGTAGTAATTTTGCGTGTTCGCAAGTGCAATGGTATGAAAAGAAGTATAGAGATAAAGAATCTGGACGGTATCGTGGAGGCGGCGCAGAAGTTCCTGGAACAGACTGCAGGACACAATCTTATCGCCTTTTATGCTCCGATGGGTGCAGGGAAGACCACCTTTACTACGGCCATCTGTTCCCTTCTGGGGGTTAAGGAGGACGCCGTGTCTTCGCCTACGTTTTCCATCATCAACGAGTACAGAACCGCTTCAGGGGAATCTCTGTATCATTTCGACTTCTACCGTATCGAACATCTCGAAGAGGCGCTTGACATAGGCCTTTACGACTATCTGGACAGCGGCAGTCTCTGCATTATGGAGTGGCCGGAGAACATAGAGCCGCTTCTCCCCGAGGAGACTCTGAAGGTGTACATCACCGTCAATCCCGATCTGTCACGCACCGTCACTTGGGAGGACTGATGCAAATTCCGGTCAGCGTTCCGGTAATTCTGTAGGTCAGAGTCTTTTCGCCGTCCCATACGAACGGCTGGTGCGTGGTGTCTCTGTATGACGCCGCGACATACAGTTTCCCTTCATCCGTGCAGACGCACCGCTCCGACGGGATATGCACATCTTCCAGGACGGTCTCCGAATTCGTGGAGGCCGTGTAGATATACCATTTGTCAGCATCTCTGGTAAGGCACATCCTCCACCACGAAGAATCGTCCCAGTAATACCGGCATACAGTCCCGGCCCCCTCCAGTATCGTGGTATCCCTGTTGTGTATCAGGTCGGCGGGCATAGGGGAGTACAGCGACTTCATATGCAGGATGAGCGTGAAGTCCTGATCCCCGTAGGGAATCGCTTCCGCATCGATCACATCGAACCCGGCCTGACAGTCCAGCTCGAACTCGTCGTCGGCGTAGCTCATAATCATTTTCCTTCCGGATCTTTCTATATAACAGGTGTTTCCGTTATGGACGCGTATATTCTCCACTTCCAGTGAATGCGGGCCTTTGACCTGAACGGCATTATCGTTTTTCATCAGATAAGTCACGCGGCTTCCGGCCAGGAGCGTATAGAAAGACAGATACAGGTCCGCTCCGTCCATATAGAAGGACATCGGCGTGCCGTCCTCCTTCGAGAAGAATGACGTTCCGTTTTTCCTTACCCGGAATCCGGTTCCGTCCAGCGGAATGGACAGGGTCCAGATATCGCTGCCGTCCCACATCAGGGACCTGACATATTCCCTCCCGCTGATTTTGTGTAGAAGTTCGCCGTCCCGGCAGATGTAGGTGTAATTTCTGTCCGAGGATACGGTGAACAGATGTCCTCCAGCAAGAAAGTGGGTGTCGGGGTCTTCGCTGATGTGGCTCTCTTCGGAGCAGCCCATTCCGAGCACTTTCGCCCCGTCTCTGTACAGGGCCAATTCCCGGCTTCCGTCTTCGCGTTCAAGCACTGCGCTTACCCAGATGCTTTTACCTTCCGGGACCTGGGGACTGCCTTCTTCGCCCGGTGTGGTTATGTCGCTTCGCGGTTCGTCAGTGACGGTGTTGTCGCCCCTGGCGGGACGTATGGGATTGATAGTGGGCTCGGAGCACAGAGTGCAAATTAAAACCGCCGTCAGCGGAAGTAAATTTTTCGAAAGGCATTTCATAGTTCGCTGTTTTTTGCAAAACTCTGAAATATTTGCCTTATCAGAAAATCATTTCGTCCCTGACGGCGGTTCTTTAAAGAAAGAAAAATTTTTCGTCTATCTTTCCTGTGCTTTTTCTTTGGCTCTGGTTAGTTTTTCTTTCATTGCATCAACACAGGCTGTTATGGCGTTTTCGAAAGTGTCGCTCACGCATTCGATCACCAGATCATCTCCCGGAATGTGAACCTTGAGTTTGGCTATCTTCCCTTCCTTGGCATTTTCAAGTGAAACTTCGGCTACCTGAGTGGCGTTGTCGAAAAACTTTTCGATTCGTTTTACTTTCTTTTCGACGAAAGCGGTAAGCTTCTCGCTGGCGTCGAACTTTAAAGATTTGATTCTAATCTCCATAGTTACCGTGTTTTAGAAGTTCAACTTCATTCTTATGTGTATGGACAGACATTAAAGCTGACTTGCGCATCAGTTTTAGTGTTTGTTCAGCATAAAGGTAGTGAAATAATTCCGAAGTTGTGCCGGATTACCTGAAAAGAATTTTAATAAGTGACGGAACGTCCTCCGTTCTGATGACCTGGATGCCCTCCGGACATTTCGCCGAGATCGAAGAATACGAGCTTACGTAGATTTTCTTGAATCCGAGTCTGGCGGCCTCGGTGATGATTCTGTCGGTCTGGGCCACCGGGCGGATTTCCCCGCTCAGGCCCACTTCTGCGGCAAAGCACACGTCGCTCGGCAGTGCGAAGTCGAAATTGGACGACAATATGGCGCAGATCACGGCCAGATCGCAGGCCGGGTCGGCGACTTTGAGCCCGCCCGCCATATTAAGGAACACGTCCTTGGCCCCGAGCTTGAATCCCGCGCGCCTTTCGAGTACCGCCAGAAGCATATTGAGCCTGCGGACATCGAATCCGGTGGCTGAACGCTGGGCCGTGCCGTACGCCGCGCTGGACACGAGTGCCTGAACTTCGAAAAGGATTGGCCTGTTGCCTTCGAGCATCGCGCAGATCGCCGTGCCGCTGAGGCCCTGCTGGTGCATGGGGATCAGGAGTTCCGAAGGGTTGGCAACCTCCTTCAGGCCGCTGCCCGTCATTTCGAACACGGCCAATTCCGAAGTGGAGCCGAATCTGTTCTTGATGGAGCGCATAATTCTGTAGGAGCCCTTGCCGTCGCCCTCGAACTGGAGCACTACGTCCACGATATGTTCAAGTATCTTCGGCCCGGCGATGTAGCCGTCCTTGGTGATGTGGCCGATAAGAATCACCGGAATGCCGCTTTCCTTGGCGAAACGTAGCAGCCTGGCGGCCACTTCCTTGATCTGGGATACGGAACCGGCAGTGGATTCGACGTTATCGCAGTACATCGTCTGCACTGAATCCACGACCATAAGGTCGGGTTTGGAAGAAAGCGCTTCCGTGAGTATGTCGTCAAGTCTGGTCTGGGCATAGATGGTGCAGGCCGTCTGGTCTCCGCCCAGGCGGTCGGCGCGCATCTTGACCTGCCTTTCGCTTTCCTCGCCCGTGACATAGAGGGTACGCAGACCATTGCTGTACAGCGGGATCTGAAGCGACAGGGTGGATTTGCCGATACCCGGCTCACCGCCTATCAGAACGAGCGATCCCGGCACGATTCCGCCGCCCAGAAGCCTGTCCAGTTCGGCGTTGCCCAGACTCCGGCGCCTTTCCGAATCCGAAGAGATGGAGCTGAGCGCCACGGCCTGAGGCGTGTCCCGGCCGGAGAGCATCGCGGATTTGGAGGAAGCCGCCTTTACCGGAGCCTCCACCATAGTGTTCCATTCCTTGCAGGCGGGGCACTGGCCCATCCATTTGGAACTTTCATTGCCGCAGCTT
Organism: bacterium; assembly: GCA_963626825.1. Taxonomy (GTDB): domain Bacteria; phylum Bacteroidota; class Bacteroidia; order Bacteroidales; family UBA932; genus Cryptobacteroides. Next base: position 14,168 of record CAVFXO010000036.1, read on the forward strand.
GTGCAGTACCACAGGGTGTGAATCTTAGCCATAGTCATCTATCCAGTTTGAACACCTCCATATCGGAGACGTTTCCGTTTTCTATCTTGAATCTCAGCGCAGTCCTTACCACCTGCCAACCCTGCAGTCCGCAGGCTCCGGGGTTGACGGTCAGCATCTGATAGTGTTCATCCCACTGAACTTTCAGTATGTGCGAATGCCCGCACACGAAGATCTGTGGCCGAAGGCTTTCGATAAGGGCTTTGGCGCGGTAGTCGTATTTCCCGGGATAACCGCCTATGTGGGTCATCAGCACGCTCATCCCCTCGCAGTCGAAGAACTGGTAGGCCGGGTATTCGAAACGTATGTCCTGCCCGTCGCAGTTCCCGTACACGCCCACGACCGGCTTCCAGGAGGAGATCTTCTTCGTGAACTCTATGTCGGCGCCCCAGTCTCCGGCGTGCCAGATGACGTCCACGTCTTTCAGAAAGTCCTGAAATTCGGGGCTCCACACCCCGTGGGTATCGCTGATGAGTCCTATCTGCATCACATAAACCTGTTATACACGCTGGCCACGCTGCACAGCGCCGCCGTTTCCGTCCTCAGGCGCGAGCTTCCCAGATGCACTGCCTTGAATCCGGCCTTGATGGCCTCTGACACCTCGCGCGGGGAGAAATCTCCTTCCGGGCCAATGAGAACGCATATCTTCTGCCTGTCCGTACAGTTCTGCAGCGCCTCCTTTATGGAGAGTTTCTCGCCTTCGAAACAGTATGCAATGAGCCTCAGGCTGTCCTCAGGCGCCGAGGCGATGAAATCCAGCACGCTCACCGGCTCCTTCACTTCCGGAATGGCGGTCTTCAGGGACTGCTTGGCCGCGCTCAGAACGATTCTGCGCATCCGGTCGGTCTTGTAAACCTTCCTTTCGGACCTTTCGCCTATCACCGGCACCAGGCAGTCTATGCCAAGTTCGGTGGCCTTTTCGCCCATCCATTCGAAGCGTTCGTTGTTCTTGGTCGGGCAGCAGGCGAGAGTCAGACGGTACGGCACCGTCCCCCAGCCCTCCTCGCGCGAGTCGATGTGTGCGCAGCTGCCTTTGGGATTGGCATCCAGAAGAGTGCAGCGGAACAGCACGCCGCTGCCGTCCATAGCGAAGATGCTGTCCCCCTCGCGGTGGCGCATCACTTTCACCAGGTGCGTGCTCTCCTCGCCGTCGAAGGTGAGCAGACTGTCGTCAGAAAGCTGTCCGTAGAAAAGTTCCATACGCTAGTTCATATAGTCGTCGAACAGCACGTGTTTCTTGCGCCAATAAGCGATGAGTCCCCATCCGAAGAGCATTCCTCCGAGGTGGGCGAAGTGCGCCACGCCGTCTGACAGCCCACGTATGCCGGTGAAAAGTTCTATGACTGCGAATATGATGACCCAGGTCTTCGCGCTCATCGTGATAGGCGGGAAGATGAGGGTGAGCTTGTTCTGCGGGTAGATGAGCGCATAGGAGATCAGAAGTCCGTAAATGGCTCCTGATGCACCCACGGTAGGGATACCCTTGAGGCTGGCATAGGTCTTCAGTGCGGAAGCCGAACCGTCCGCGATCTGCGCCTCGAGTGTCGCGAGCTGAATGTTCATCACTCCGAAATGCAGCGCCACGGCTCCGAGACCGGCGACGAAGTAGAGTATAAGGAACTTTTTCGTGCCAATGGTCCTTTCCACCACAGTCCCGAAGGTGTAGAGGGCGAACATATTGAAGAACAGGTGCCAGAAGCTTCCGTGCATAAACATATGCGTGAAGAGCTGCCACCAGTGGAAATAGTGCGAACTGGGGTAGAACAGCGCGAAAGAGCTGTACATAAAGTTCTGGTTGATGAGCGTCGCTATGAAGACCAGAGTGTTGATTATGAGAAGGTTCTTGGTAGCCGGCGGCACGCTGCTCATAAAGCCGGACGGACGGTTGTAGTAATTGAACTGCATCAGAATAATTTATCTAAATCCTCTATGGTGATAAGCTTGGAAATCCGTTTGCCCGATGGGGTCAGTTCGGAATTCCTGCAGGTGAAAAGCCTATTGAGAAGCGTCTGTGCGGCGGATGCGGAAGTGATCGCGGAATTCTGCGGAATCCCCGCTTCCGAAAGCTTTTTCGCCACATTGGCCTGCATTATCTCCGGCAAGGAGTGTTTTTCTTCTTCCAGAATCTGCAAAAGGTCTGCCACGGCTTTCTGTATGGACTTTTCGTCAAAATCGTAGCCCTGAGGCACTCCGGCGACCACTATGGTGTCGCTGCCGAAGATGGTTATGTCGAATCCGAGACGTGAGAGGAATTCGGAATTCTCTTCTATGAGAGGTATGCAGGCGGTCCCGATCTGCACCTGTACGGGGAAGAGTGCTGTCTGGCAGACATTGGCGCTTCCCTTCAGGGCTTCAAGCATCTCTTCGTAGAGAATGCGCACCTGGGCACGTCTGACATTGGTTACCATAAAACCGGCATCCATAGGGGTGCAGATGTATTTTTTGCCCACGAGGAACTGCTCGGCTCGAGGCTGTGGCGCTGCTGCGGTGTCCTTTTCGAACAGTATTCCGTAGTCCTGCCTCTTTTCGAACAGGTGGCTGCCCGGATATGATCCGTTATGGGCGGAACCCGGTTCGCGGGCGGCCTCGGAAGGGGTGTCGAAAGGGTTGTAGTCGCTGTTGAAATCTATTCCGGCGGATATTTCGGACGGTCTGAACGAAGTGTCCTCCCGGCTGAGCTGCGGCAGGTCCAGCGCTCCGGCCGCGTCGAAATCTATCATCTCTCCGAATCCGTTCTTCCCCAGGGTCTCCCTTACGCATGCGTACAGGGTCTGGAAGATGAGCGAGTCGTTCTCGAATTTGACTTCGGTCTTGGTCGGGCTTATGTTGACGTCCAGCGTCTGCGGGTCCACCGTAAGGAATATGAAGTACGAAGGCGTAAGCCCGTCCGGGGTCATCTCGGAATAGGCGTTCATTATGGCCTTGTGAAGATATGCGCTTTTGAAGAACCGGCCGTTCACGAACAGGTACTGGTTCCCGAGCGTCTTTTTCGCACTCTGCGGCCGGCCGATGTATCCCGTGATGTCCACCTGTCTGGTCTTGGCCTGAAGGTCCACTACGTCGCCCACCACGCCGCTTCCCAGCAGATCCAGGATGCGGAATTTCTGACCCTGGGTTTTCTTGAGCACCAGGCAGTCCTTTCCGTTGTGGGTGAGGGTGAATTCAATGTCGGTCCTGGTGATGCTCACCCTGGTGAACTCCTCCGCTATGTGCTTGAATTCTATACCGTCGGACTTGAGGAATTTCCTTCTGGCCGGAGTGTTGTAGAATATGTTTCTGACTTCTATGGAAGTGCCTTTGGGGCAGTTTTCGGACTGCTTTCCCTTAAGTTCGCCTCCTTCCACGGTGACGTGCACGCCCACTTCGTCCTCTTCCCTTCTGGTTTTGAGGTCCACCTGCGCTATGGCTGCGATGGAAGCGAGCGCCTCGCCCCTGAATCCGAAGGTGCTGATTCTCTCCAGGTCTTCCGGAGTGGCGATTTTCGAGGTGGCGTGTCTTTCGAAGCAGAGCAGAGCGTCCTCTTCACTCATTCCGCAGCCGTTGTCTATAACCTGGATCAGCGTGCGTCCGGAATCCTTGACTATAAGGTGAATCCTGTCGGCGCCGGCGTCCACTGCGTTTTCCAGCAGCTCCTTTACCGCGGAAGCTGGTCTTCCGACCACTTCCCCGGCGGCTATCATATTCGAAAGCTGTGAAGAGAGTTGGTGAATTCTGCCCATTATGCCCTGATTATCTTAATTTCTCCGTCAAGTCCCACCTTGATGATCTGGCTGGCTTTTCCGGTCTCGCCGCTTTCCAGCGCAGGGTCCACGATGTAGTCCACGCCGTTTTTGATCTCGTCGCAGATGTCGTCGTAGCATTTCGGCGACGGCTGGCCCGAGATATTGGCAGAAGTGGATACCAGCGGTCTGCCAAGTTTGCGGACTATGTCTATGCACGAGCCTTCGAGCGGGATACGCATCCCCACGGTGCCGTCTTCGGCGACCGCGTTGGAGGCCAATCCCATAGCCCCCGGATAGATGATGGTCATCGGGGCGTCGTTGACTTCCACCAACTGCAGTGCCATCTGCGGGATCTCCCTTATGTAGCGCGCCACCATATCCAGGTCGCTGGCCAACAGTACCAGAGCCTTTGAGTCAGAGCGCTGCTTGAGCGCATATACCTTCTCCACCGCCTTTTCGTTCGTGGCGTCGCACCCGATTCCCCAGATGGTGTCCGTCGGGTACAGGATGAGTCCTCCCTTCTTGAGGACATCGACTGCTTTAAGAATGCTTTCTTCCATTTTACAATAGCATATAGAACTTGGCTATGTATATGAGTACCACTGCGATAAGCAGCAGCCCGATGATGCCGATGATGTTACCGGCCTTCGTGGCGTGGCTTTTCTCCCTGCTGTAATGCCCGTCGCGGAACGCTCCCCTGACATATGAGCCGGGAGCATAATCCTCCTTTTTTTCGGAGCCGTCCACCTGCCCGAACTTTTTCTTGCGCGCCTCTTCATCCGGGCTATAATAGCGAGGCTTGTAATTGAACACTCTGTGTTCGCTTTCGCCGAACCAATTGAAAATAGCCATAAAAACTCTATAAACGCCCATTGGCGTTATCCGCGCAAATTTAATGATTATTTGGTCAAGTTCCGCAAGCAATGCACAATCCGGAAATAAAAGTTAAATTTGCAGAAACAATGCTCTGATTATGACAGATTACAGAATTGGCCAGGGGTATGATGTCCATCAGCTCCGCGAGGGCCTGCCAATGTGGCTTTGCGGCGTGCAGATCCCTTCGGAAACGGGATTTGTGGCGCATTCGGACGGGGATGTGGCGCTTCACGCGCTTTGTGACGCGCTGCTCGGCGCACTGGCGCTCGGTGACATCGGGCATCTGTTCCCGGACACCGACCCCGCTTATAAGGGGATTTCGAGCATACTGCTTCTGAAGGAGGTCCTGCGCCGAGTCGGTGAACAGGGATATTCGGTTGCCAATGTGGATATTACGATAGCGCTTCAGGCTCCGAAGCTGGCCCCTCACATCCAGAGGATGCGCTCCTGCATCGCCGAGGCGGCCGGGCTGGACATATCGAGGGTGAGCGTCAAGGCGACGACTACCGAGAGGCTCGGATTCGTGGGCCGCGGGGAAGGCTGTGAAGTCTGGGCTATGGCATTGATAGGAAAAGAGTAAAATTTTTTTGTAAAATCAAAATCTATTCTTACCTTTGCGTTCCCTTTGCGGGGTATTGAAATAACCATTGAGATATGGTGTAATGGTAGCACTACAGATTCTGGCTCTGTCAGTGAGGGTTCGAATCCTTCTATCTCAACTTTTCTTAGAGGCTGTTTCGCGACAACTTCTTAACGATGGCGGGGTAGCTCAGCTGGTTAGAGCGTCGGATTCATAATCCGGAGGTCGCGGGATCGTGCCCCGCCCCCGCTACATTCACTCTAATTAACACAGATATGAATCTTAGAGACATAAAAAAGGACATTGAGTACGTTCTCGGCGCATTCATCGAGGATTGCTCAGTAGTGGCTGCCGTACGTCCCCAGACAGACGAGACGGTTGCAGCTTTGATGGAAGAGGCTGTGAACCTCTACAACGAGCTTAAGGATAAGGTTTACGCTAAGGCTGAAGGCAGTCAGAAAGCGCATTTTGCCGCTCTTCGCAAGGAGATCCTCGAGAAGACCGACGCCCTTTATACCAAGCTCAGCGACACTGTGAAGGATACGGTTAAGGAATAACCTTAATACCATATAGTTGAGAGAGACGACCTCGTAAGGGCCGTCTCTTTTTGTGTTCTTTGGCGAAAGTGTTATATTTGTAGGTTATGAGTAAAAAATGGGCATTGTTGCTCTCCCTGTCCATATTCGCCGTGACATCGTGCAATGCGGTTCAGAACCTGATTCACGACGACGTGGTGGTGGCGAAGGTCGGGAAGCACAAATTATACAGATCGGAACTTAGAAAATATATCCCCTCCGGGGTGTCCCCGTCGGACAGTACGAACCTGGCTCTCCAGTACATCAATTCCTGGGCTACGGGCCAGCTTTACAGCGATATGGCGGTAAGCCAGCTGTCCAAGGCCGATCAGGACGTGACCTCGGAACTTGAATCCTACAGGCGTTCGCTTCTGCGTTTCCGCTACGAGCAGCAGTTTGTAAACGAGAGACTCGACACCCTCATCACTGAAGACCAGATGATGTCGTTCTATAAGTCCCACCAGAGCCTGTTCAATCTCGAAAGGCCGATTCTCAAGGTGCGTTTCATCGACATCGTGAAGACTTCCGAACAGCGGGAATCCCTCATAAAGAAGATGTCCTCCAACCGTCCTTCCGACGTGGTGGCGGTAGACAGCCTGGCGCGGGTCTATGCCATAAAGTATTTCGACAATTCGCAGACCTGGATGGACGTCTCCACCCTGGCCAAGGAATTTGGAACCGATTATCTTACAATGCTTTCGCAATACAAAAACAATTATATCACCATAGAATCCTCGGATATGGCGGACGTGAAGGTGGCCTATGTGCGCGAGATGAAGAAAAGCGGAGTGGCGCCGTACGAATTCTGCACAGACAGGATAAGGGAATACATCCTCAGCGAGAGAAAACGTGAACTTCTGGTCGCTTTGGAACAGAGATTGCTTGATGAGGCCTCCGACAAGGGTCAATTCGTTATTTATTAAAGTATGAAAAAAGTTTTGGTTGTACTCGCCTGTCTGCTTGGCACTATATGCTCTCAGGCTCAGAAATACAGCGGCCTGGCGGACAAGACGGTGGCTGTTATCGGCGGAGAATTCGTGATGCTGTCCGACATCGAACAGGAGGTGCGTATGATGCGCACCCGCGGCTATTCTTCCGACAAGGCCATCCGCTGCGACATTCTGGAGCAGATATTGGCCAGCAAGCTGCTGCTCTCGCAGGCCCGCATCGACTCCCTTACGGTGAATCAGGAGATGGTGACTGCCAATCTCAACGACCGTATCAGCAGTCTGCTCACTGACCTGGGCGGCGAGGAAGCGGTGGAGCAGTATTTCGGCAAATCCGTCAGCAAGCTCCGCGAGGAGTGGCGCCGGCAGCTCGAGGAGATGTCCCTCACCCAGCAGGAGCAGCAGGAGATAGCGAAGAAGATCCCCGAGATAACCCCTTATGATGTAAAGCAGTATGTGGACACCGCCGGTAAGGCCAATCTTCCGGAGATTCCGGCCCAGTACCAGATGAGCCAGATCTGCGTATATCCGGACCGCGAGGCTGCCAAGATGGCCGCCAAGGAGAAGCTCCTGGAGATAAGGGAAAGAATCGTGGCCGGCGAGAAATTCACCACCCTGGCCCGACTTTATTCTCAGGACCCGAGCAATGCCCGCAGCGGCGGCGACCTGGGTATGGCGAACAAGTCCGTGTTCTGGACCTCGTTCTCCGACGCGGCGATGGCCCTCAAGCCGGGTATGGTGTCAAACATAGTGGAAACCCCTGACGGATACCACATTATCGAGATGGTCAGCAAGAAGGGGGATATGTTCCACGCCAGACACATCCTCATCAAGCCGGAGTACACCACCGAGGATATGGAAAAGGGATTTGCCAAGCTCGACAGCATCAGAACCGAGATTATAGGCGGAACCATCACCTTCGAGAAGGCGGTCCGCAAATACAGCGAGGACCTTGCCACCAGGACCAATGACGGACAGATGGCGGACCCGAACACGGGATCATCATATTTCGCTGTGGATCAGATGAAGCCGGCCGACTACAAGGCCGTGTCCACCCTTATTGAGGGCGAGATCTCAGAGCCGTTCTCTTCTACCGACAACGAGGGCCGCGGAGCCTATACCGTGGACGGCGGCAACCTCGTGTACAAGATAGTCCGTCTGGACAAGGTGCTCCCAGCTCACGTGGCTTCCTTCGAGAAGGATTATGACATTCTTTATAACAATGTCCAGAACATCAAGCAGAACGAGGCCATCAACGATTTCATCTCTCAGAAGATAAAGGAAAGCTACATCGTTATAGACCCGATGTTCGCCGATTGTGAATTCTCTAGAAGCGGATGGTCCGAGAAGGTAAGAAAATAATATCCTTCGCCCTGTTTCTGGGCCTGTCGGTCTTCGTTCTGGCCAAGCCGGATGACGAGGACCGTTATGTCCGTCTGGTCAAGGCCAAGTCCGTAAAGCTAATCAGCGACGACTTCGGCAAGACCTTCCGTGAAGCCACGGAGGCTACGTTCCTGCACAATAACACAACACTGGTCTGTGACACGGCCTACTGGCGGGTCGATGACAACATTATCAACGCCATCGGGAACGTCTGTCTCTCGCAGGAGGGGACGGAACTGACCAGCCAGAAGCTGGATTATTATGTGAACGACAACCTGGCCCAGTTCCGTGGCGGCGTGGTGCAGCTCCGTGACAGGGAGAACAATACTCTCCGCACCCATTATCTGGACTACAATACCGCCGACAGCGTGGCCGTGTTCTCGCACGGCGCTTCGATGAAGGACAAGGACGGCCAGATCATAGAAAGCCTTGACGGTACGTACAGTTCGAAGGACAAGCTTTTCTCTTTTGAGAAGAACGTGAATATGTTCACTGATTCCGTGTTCATCAGAACCAATGTCCTGGACTATCACACAGACACGCAGAAGGCTGTGTTCAAGACCGAGATTGACTTCTGGAAGGACGGCAATATGCTTTCCGCCGGCCGTGGCTGGTATTCGCGCGGGTCGGAGCTGTTTTTCTTTACGTCCGATGTCCACGCCACCACAGAAGAGCAGGAGACTTGGTGCGATTCCCTGTATTTCTACAAGATTCCGAACAATGTCCTTATGCGCGGCAATGTCCAGCTGCAGGACAGTCTGCACAATACTTCGGCCGTGTCCCGCTATATGTTCTATGAGGATAGCCTTTCCACCATCACCCTGATGGACGAGGCCGCCGTAGCCATAATCACCGAGGACCAGGCTCATCAGAAAGACACTCTGTATTTCGGCGCCGACACGCTGGTTTACTATACCTTAAGGTACTGCGACATCCCTGCCGGGGAATTGTCCGCGTCCGCTTCGCGCAAGGCTGAGATAATGACCGATCCTGTGGGTGAATACAGGCAGAAGGCTGCCGAGGCGGCTGCCAAGGCTGCAGCCGAAGCGAAGGAGAAGGCCGCTGGCACACGTCCCGGTCTGGCTCCGAAAATTGAGGCTCCGGACAGCACAGCGGTCATCGCAGACAGCACGTCGGTTGCAGATGAGTTCGCCCCAGTTGTGACAGACAGCACGCTTGTGGACGTCCCCTTAGCCCCGGACAGTACGGCGGCCGTTATCGACAGCACGGCTGTGGCGGTGGCGGACACGATCCCGCCGGCACCGGACACTACTAAGGTGGGATTCGCTTATGCTCTCGGTAATGTGAAGATGTTCCGCAGGGACATTCAGGTGCGGTGTGATTCGATGCGCTACAGCGATCTGGACAGCATTGCCCGCTTCTACAAGGACCCTATAGTCTGGAACGAGGAGAACAGGCAGTATTATTCGGATTCATTGGCCCTGCTCGTGAAGGGTAATTCCATAGACCGCGCGTCGCTGATGTCGAACGCTTTCGTGGTTACGCAGGAGGATCCTTCGCTGTATGACCAGATCCGGGGTGCGGAGATAATGGCATATTTTGATTCCACGGCGGCGCTCAGGCGTTTCGATGCGCTCGGCGAGGCTGTGGCGGTGTTCTTCCTGGAGGAAAACGGACGCCTGGCCACCGTGAACAAGGTGGAGTGCAAGATGCTTTCCGGCAATTTCGTGGACGGAAAGATGGATAGAATCTACTATTACGACACGCCTAAGAACGACGGTTACCCTATAGTTCAGTTCCCGGAAAAGGACAAGCTGCTGAAGGGCTTCAAGTGGGAGCCGGAAAAGCGGCCGATGGGCAAGGAAGACATAACGACTCTTAGCGTAAGGCCTTCTCAGAGAGTATATTATGCTGCACGTCCGCGGGCGGAGTTTACCCAGACGGATGTATATTTCCCGGGTTACATAAAGTCGGTTTACGCGTCCATTGACGCCCGCGACAGGGCGAGGGAACAGGCCGAGCGGGAGAAGAAGATTTTGGCTGAGCAGAAGGAGGCCGGACTTGATACGCTCGGAGTGTGCGACAGCGTGAAGGTAGCTCTGGACAGCACTGCGGTGGCAGCGGATTCGCTCGCCGTGACGGCAGATTCTCTGAGTACGGCATCCGGTGCGACGGATTCGCTGTCAGTTCAGCAGCCTGTGCGCAAGACCTTTATCGACAGGGTGAACGACTGGTTTGACCAGTTGCGAAAGAAACGCGAAGCGCGCTGGGCACGGCTCGACGAGAGGGATGCCAAGCGTGAAGCGGAACGTCAGGAAAAGGCCTTGAAGAAGAAGCGTGAGAAGACGCGCAAGGAGCTGATAGAAAAGCAGAAACAGGACAGGCGCGAGAAGGAGATTCTCGACAAGTATATTCAATATTACGAAAAGCAAAAACAAAAGGAAGATGGAAAAATTGGTAGATAGGTTCCTGCGCTATGTCTCTATAGACACGCAGTCGGATGAAGAGTCTCAGACTCAGCCCAGCACTTCTAAGCAGCTCGATCTGCTTTCATTGCTTCGTGATGAGCTGGTGGCTTTCGGTGTGGAGGCCAGTCTCGACGAGAACGGTTATGTGATAGGACACATTCCTTCAAATACCGATAAGAAGATCCCTGCAGTGGGATTCATCTCTCACGTGGACACATCTCCTGATGCATCAGGGGCCAATATCAAGCCTCAGATCATTCCAAACTATGACGGCAGCGCCATAGCCCTCAAGGGTGTGGACGGGCTTTATCTTGATCCGAAAGATTTTCCTGAGATTCTCGCGCATAAGGGTGAAACCATCATCACTACCGACGGCACCACGCTTCTGGGCGCAGACGACAAGGCTGGTGTGGCAGAGATAATGAACGCCGTTCAGTATATCGTCTCTCATCCCGAATTCAAGCACGGTCCTATCTGCATAGGTTTCACTCCAGACGAGGAGATCGGTCGCGGCGTGGTCAAGTTCGACGTGGCCAAATTTGCAGCCGACTATGCCTACACTATGGACGGCGGTGAGGTCGGAGAACTCGAGTACGAGAACTTCAACGCCGCTGCAGCCACCGTAACCATACAGGGCCGCAATGTCCATCCGGGCTATGCTAAGGGCAAGATGAAGAACGCCATCCTCATCGGTATGGAGCTTAATTCCCTGCTCCCGATAGAGCAGCGTCCTGAATATACCTGCGGATACGAAGGGTTCTTCCACATCATCTCGTTCAAGGGCACCGTGGAAGAATGCACATTCTCGTATATTCTCCGCGAGCACGACCTCGAGAAGCACGAGGAGCAGAAAAAGACCCTGCAGAAGTGCGTTGATTTCATAAATGCCAAGTACGGCGAAGGTACCGCGAAGGCCGAGATACGCCACCAGTATTATAATATGCGCCGTCAGGTGGAACCGCACATCCACATCGTGGAGAAGGCCCGGAAAGCTATGGAGATGGAGGGTATAAAACCAAAAGTGCAGCCTATTAGAGGCGGCACTGATGGAGCGAATCTTTCATTTATGGGACTGCCTTGTCCGAACATCTTCGCCGGCGGGCTCAACTTCCACGGAAAATTCGAGTGGGTTCCGGTCGAGTCTATGGAGAAGGCCAGCAGGGTAATCCTCAATATACTAAGCCTTTTCGCCGAGTAATCTCTTTTCCCAGGCCCAAGCTGAACGCAGCGTGTCATCCAGGCTGCGGGTGGCCTTCCAGCCGAGTTCCTTCTCGGCCAGGGCAGGGTCACACCATACCGAACATACGTCGCCTGCTCTGCGTGGGGCTATCTTGTAGTTCAGTTTGAGATCATTGACTCTTTCGAAGGTGGTTACGAGCTCGAGCACGGATACAGGGCGTCCTGTGCCTACGTTGAAGATCTCGTAATCCTTTTTCATCTGACCATCAAGCATTCTCCTGACTGCGCAGACGTGCACCTTGGCCAGGTCCACTATATCTATATAGTCGCGAAGGCAGGTTCCGTCCTCGGTAGGGTAGTCGTTCCCGAATATGCTAAGACACTCACGTTTGCCTGCGGCAGTCTGAGTGATATATGGCACGAGATTCTGAGGCACTCCGCGAGGAAGCTCCCCGATAAGGGCAGACGGATGCGCTCCGATAGGGTTGAAGTACCTGAGTGCTATTCCGTGAATCTGAGGGTATGCCTTCACGCAGTCTCTCAGGAAATCTTCGCATATCTGTTTACTGTTTCCGTAAGGCGATGTGCTTGGCTGGCGCGGAGAGGTCTCGCTTACAGGAAGCTCTTCAGGTTCGCCGTAAACCGTGGCGGATGAGGAGAACAGCACGTTGCAGCCCTTCTCCCTGGCCACCTGAAGGATGTTCATAAAGGAGTTGAGGTTGTTCGTGTAGTATTTGAGAGGATCGGCCACAGACTCGCCCACGGCCTTGAATGCCGCGAAGTGGATAACAGCGTCTATCTGATGTTCGCTAAACAGTTTTCTGACGGCAGTCAGGTCGCAGAAATCCATCTCCACCAGAGGAAGATTCTTTCCGGTGATTTTGCAGACGCCATTATAATTGGTTCTGTCGCAATTTGAAAAATTATCTGCTATAAGGACATCATATCCCGCAGCGTCAAGTTCCACCGTTACGTGGCTTCCTATGTACCCGGCACCTCCGGATACGAGAACTGTTTTTTTTGTCATGGTTTAATCCTCAATTATGATTGCAAATCCACCGCCTGGGGCCATATGAAGCTTCAGGACGGTGCTTGAATCCACGTCGAGAGTCTCTATCACGTGGTCGGTGGCAGTGACGTCGGCATTGACCCCGTCTCTGTACACCTTGGCTTTCCATTTCCCTTCCGGAAGGAAGTCCAGAGACACTTCGCTGTCACGCTCGCTCCAGTTCGTGATGCCTCCTATATAATACTTGCCGTCCTTTTCGCGCAGCGTCACGATGTTCTCGCCCATCCTGCCGTCCAGTACGGTAGTGGAGTTGAATACGGTAGGAATGGATGTGATGTAGTTCGTGGTGGCCATATCCTCCTCATAGGCGGAAGGTGAGTCGCAAAGCATCCCCAGCGGTGCGTCGAATACCACGTAAAGGGCTATCTGATGGGCGCGTGTTCCCTGGCTCATTGGCCTTGAGAAAATAGGACGGAATTCTTCCCTGCGGGCGTTTCTCATAGCACCCGGCGTGTAATCCACAGGTCCGGCTACCATACGCAGGAACGGGATGTAAGTGTCATTGGCAGGCATATCGGTCTCTTCGGCACTCGACCATTTGAGCTGCTCGAGTCCGTGCACGCCCTCGAAATTCAGCAGGTTGGGGAAGGTGCGCGTGAGTCCGGTCGGCTTGTACATTCCGTGGAGGTCGAGCACGAGGTGGTGCTTGGCCGCGATCTCAGCCAGTTCATAGATCTGGTTCACGGTTTTCTGGTCCTGCGCGTCGAAGAAATCGATCTTGAATCCGCCCACGCCCAGATTGGCATAATAAGAGCAGATCTTCTCGGCGTTGTTATAAAGCAGCGAGCTGGTGATCCACAGGATCAGTTTGACATTGGACTCCTGGGCATAGCCGCACAGGTATTTGAGGTTGATCTGGTCGCTGAGCTGCATCGGGTCGAGGTTCTGATACCAGCCCTCGTCCAGAATCACGTACTTCAGACCGTTGGCAGCCGCGAAATCTATGTGATATTTATAGGTGTCGGTGTTGATGCCGGCCTTGAAAGGCACGTTGTAGAGAAGATTGGCATTCCACCAGTCCCAGCTGCTCAGCCCCGGGGTTATCCATTCGATCTCGTCCACCCTGCTCGGGTCGGCGGTCTGGTACACCATATTGTTCACCGGAAGGTCCTTGTCCTTCTCGGCGTAAGCGATGATTCTCCACGGGAAACTCCTGGAGCCGCCAGTCCTGGCGATTCTGTCAGTGTATCTTTCAGGCCTCTCCACGCCCTTGTCGCTCACTTTCTTTCCTTCCGGAATCGGCGGGAACACAGCTTCGAACCCGAGGTCGGAGAGTTTCACGAACATTCCCGGATAGTCTTCCACGTTCGATTCGGTAAGAAGTATGTCCCCCCAGTCGTCGGAACGCACCACGACGGGAAGGAAAGCCAGACGGTCACGGTTCTCGCCGTATTCGCCCAGCTTCTGGACAGCGTACTGGTTCTCGAAACTGCTCTCGTACGGGTCCGTGGTGTTGTTCAGCTTCCACGGGATGACAGCCTCGAAGGGGCCGGTGAAATTGTACTGCACGCATTCGCCGAGCACTTCGATGTCGTTCGGGAACGAAGTCACGAAGCGGTACGCGATGCCGTCGTTGTAAGCCCTGACCTGAAGGGTGTAGTTCCCGTCATAGCGAAGGCTCAGATAGTTGTATGAAGTCTGAAATGCGTTCTGTCTGTAGAACGGCGCCGTGATGTTCTCGGTCCTGTTCCCGCGGGTGTCCTTCCTGATGGAGGCGTTGTTCCCTAGAACCATACCGTCGGCAAGCGTCATCGAGATGCGGCAGTTTTCCATCACCGTCTGCCCTTTGACCTTTACGGCGAGCACTGTGACGGTGTCCACGGAGACAATCGCGCTGAGATTGCCCGACGGGCTGGTCACGGTGTAGTCTTTCGCTGCCAATCCTGTCACGGCGACGGTAGCCAGCGCTGCGGAGATCAGAATTCTTCTCATATCAGTTCTTTTTAAGAGATGATTTTACCATATAAACTACCAGCAGTATCAGCGGAATGATCGCGATAGCCTCGGCCCCGCTGCAGAGCGCTCCTTCCCTGCAGGTGTTCCAGTCATACAGGAAGGCGTCCACGCCCGCGAACTTGAGCACTGCGGATACCACACCCATCAGCGCACCGCCGGCGATGAATCCTGAAGCAATAAGCGTACCCTTGTTCACGCGCGCTTCGTTGACTGCCTTGTCCTTGCTTCGGCTGCCTACCCACCACGAGATGGCGCCGCCCAGAAGCAACGGGAGGTTCAGATCTATAGGAATGAACATTCCCAGGCAGAATGCCAATGAGCTCACGCCGCAGAAATTGAGCACGAGCGCGATCACGGCACCGATTCCGTACAGAATCCAGGGCGCGTTGCCGCCGTTCATCATAGGCTGGATGACAGCCGCCATCGCATTGGCCTGCGGAGCCACGAGAGCACCGTCTCCGGTGAAGCCGTAAGTCTTGTTGAGCACGAGCATCACTCCGCCCACGGTAGCGGCGGCCACGATGGTGCCCACGAACTTGAGCATCTGCTGCTTGGCAGGGGTCGTGCCGGTCCAGTAGCCGATCTTGAGGTCGGTCACGAATCCGCCGGCCATCGAAAGTGCCGTGCAGACCACGCCGCCTATTATCATCGCCGCAGCCATTCCGCGGTCGCCCTTAAGTCCCACTGCCACAAGCACAAGCGCTGTGATGATGAGGGTCATTATGGTCATACCGCTCACAGGGTTCGAGCCCACGATCGCGATGGCGTTGGCAGCCACCGTGGTGAACAGGAACGAGATGACAGCCACGATGAGCAGCCCGATGACGGCCTGCCATACATTGTCCACCACTCCGCCGAACGCGAAGAACGCGAACACCGCCAGGAGCGTGATAACCACGCCCATAACCACTATCTTCATAGGAAGATCCTTGTCCTTCCCGTCCACGGCCTCCTTCTTCGCTCCCTTGTTCGAGAACTCGCCCACAGCCAGACCCACGGCGCTCTTGATCACGCCCGCGCTTTTGATTATGCCAATGATGCCGGCTGTCGCGATGCCTCCGATGCCGATATGACGGGCGTACTCCTTGAACAGGGTGTCGGCGCTCATCTCGCCCACGGTCTGAGTGATGCCGGTGCCCATAAGGTCAAGCACCTGCCCTCCGAACAGCAGGTTGAGCCCCGGGATGATCACAAGCCACACCAGGAACGAACCGCAGCAGATTATGAACGCATACTTGAGGCCCACTATGTATCCCAGGCCAAGTACGGCGGCTCCGGTGTTGAGCTTGAGTACCACCTTGGCCTTGTCCGCCACGACCTGTCCGACCCTGAGGAATGTGGTGCTGATGGTCTCGCCCCACGCTCCGAAGGTGGAAATGGCGAAATCGTAGAGTCCGCCGATGAGACCGGCCGTAACCAGGGTCTTCGTGCTGCTGCCGCCCTCCTGCCCGCTCATAAGCACCTGAGTGGTGGCCGTGGCTTCAGGGAACGGATATTTGCCGTCCATCTCTTTTACGAAGTATTTGCGGAAAGGAATCAGAAAGAGTATTCCCAGGAAGCCTCCCAGAAGGGAAGACAGGAACATCTGCGTGAAGTTGACGTCCAGCCCGAGGATGTAGATGGCCGGAAGCGTGAAGATGGCGCCCGCCACTATGACTCCCGAGCAGGAGCCTATGCTCTGAATTATGACGTTCTGTGCCAGGCCGTTCTCCTTCTTGAGCGCTCCCGTAAGACCCACCGCGATGATGGATATAGGGATGGCCGCCTCGAACACCTGTCCCACTTTCAGTCCCAGATAGGCTGCCGCCGCAGAAAAAATCACGGTCATCAGCAGTCCCACGCTTACCGAGTAAGCGGTAATCTCTTTCTTTTCTTTCATCTGCCTCTCTTATTTTATTAGCGGATACAAAGATAAACTTTTCCTGAAATCTACGGAATACCCATACCTATATTATATGTCTGCGGGGGACTGAAATTTTCGTAAAAAATATTTCAAAAAAAGAGTAAAATAATTTGCAGATATAAAAAATATGCTTACCTTTGCAATCCCTTTCGCGATGAGCGGAACGGAACAAGTTCTTTGAATTATTGAGAGAGATAACGAGGTAAAAAAAGAAGAAAAAGAT
>CAVFXO010000037.1:0-23280 GCA_963626825.1 bacterium
CGGATTGTTATTGTCTGCCGTCGAGCGGGGCAACCTTACTCTCCGGCAGGGGTAATAAAAACTGTTATAGTTTTTTTCGATTAATAAAGTTGGGGGTTATGGACAGAAAATCGCAATTTCAATGCGTCAATTGTACCCAGAAGGCGGCGATTTATACCCATTGACGGGAATTTTACGGATTGACGCGAAGACCGGAGGATATATCTCCACATGTTCTACAATCCAGAGAAGGCTCTCGAGGACGAGCTGGCAGGCGGAAGCTGAGCCACGAGCAGCAGTATGCCAAGTACTTCGACATAAAGGAGACTCCGCCCCGGCAGCAAAAAATGCATCTGAATCGTTATATGCAATAATTAACGTATATTTGTTCTATGGACAGATTTTGGGGTATAATGATATTGGGGGCGGGACTGCTCGCGGGAGGATGCGGAGTGCATCAGGCGCACAGAGAGGCCGCCGGACAGACGGCCGTGGGCCAGTGCGATTCGCTTGGTAGGCTGAAGCGCTGCTCACCATCCACATATAACATAGACAGCACGGTGCTTTCGCGGTGCGATTCCGTGGTGAACGGCACCATACTCGAAAAGAACGCGCCAGGAGGAGTGCTGAGCATCGTGAAGGACGGCACCATTATCTATGAAAAAGCCTATGGGAACAGGCAGACCGTCCCCGCACCGCTGCCGATGTACACGAACACCGTGTTCGACCTGGCGTCACTGAGCAAGTGCGTAGGCACCGCCATAGCCGTAATGCAGCTCGCGGAGCAGAAGAAGATAGACCTGAACGCCCCGGTGGACAGGTATCTTCCCGGATATGCCAATTGGCAGGAAGGGAAACGTACATACAAGATCAAAGTTCGTGACCTGCTTACCCACACGGGAGGTCTGGCGCCGTACATTCCGACAGATTCCCTGGCGAAGGCGTGGGGTGAATTCCAGCCCGACAGTCTCAGAAACTACATCATACACGACCTGCCGCGGCTGGCTAGACCCGGCAAGAAACGCATCTACAGCTGCCCGAGTTTCGTGAGCCTGCAGTACATTGTGGAATCCGTAACCGGACAGAAATTGTGCGACTACGTGCAGGAAAACGTCTTCGACGTACTTGGCCTGAAGGACACGAGGTATCTGCCTCTCGACAGACCGGTTGACCAGGAGTACCTCTTCCGCATAGCGCCGACTGAAGTGCTCGTGCCCGGCACCACCGCCGGGAACCAGATATCCCCGGACACCCGCAGCGGAGACATCCTTCTGGGCGTCGTTCACGACCCTATGGCCAGAAGAATGAATATGGGCAATTCCGGCAACGCGGGCGTATTCTCCACGGCAGACGACCTGGCAGTGCTCTGCACGGCCCTTATGAACGGGGGCGAGATCGACGGCAGACGCATCCTGCAGGCCAGGACCGTCAGGAAGATGTTCAAGGTGCAGAACAGAAAAATTGGCCGAACCCTCGGATGGGACGCCACCAGCCCCTATGCCAGGTTCGTGGGCGAAAAGCTGGGGAAGGACAGGTGCGTCTGCCACACCGGATACACCGGTACATCCATTCTTATGGACCTGGACGAGAATCTGGCCATAATTTTCCTGACCAACGCGGCGCATCCGTTCGACAAGGGGTCCGTCATTCCAGCCCGCAAAGCCATATCCGAGATTGTAGGGGAAGCGTGCGGAAAATAGCGGTTTTTTCAGTAAATTTGTAGCGTTATGGTTCTGCCCCTGATAGACATAGGCTTCATCCACTTCACCATCGCCGACATACTGGACATCGTGATGGTGGCTGCAGTCATATATGTGGTGTTCAACTGGATCAAGGGGTCAGGCGCGGCCAATATCTTTATGGCCATCATCGCGCTTCTGCTTCTGCGCTTCCTGGTGGATGCCCTGAACATGAAGATGATGTCTGCCCTTCTTGGAAAAATAATCGACGTGGGTACCATAGCGCTGGTCGTTATTTTTCAGCCGGAGATCAGACATTTTCTTTTCAATATAGGGCGCAAGGCTTTCAACAGCAAGGACTCCCTGCTAAGCAAACTCCTCAACAAGGAAAAGCAGAGCCTGTCAGCCGGATCCGCCGACGAACTGGTTCAGGCCTGCTTCGAGATGGGCGAACAGAAGGTGGGAGCGCTCATCGTGATCCCCAACCAGGCTTCGATCGAAGACATCATCTCCACCGGTGACAAGGTGGATGCCAATATAAGCAAGCGCCTGATAGAGAATATCTTTTTCAAGAATTCCCCTCTTCACGACGGTGCTATGATCGTCAGCGAAGACCGAATCCTCGCCGCCAGATGCACCCTGCCGATTACCGACAGGACCAACATCCCCGCCAGATACGGAATGCGGCACAAGGCCGCGATAGGCGTAAGCGAACAGTACGACGTGTCCGTCATAGTGGTCAGCGAACAGACAGGTGAAGTGTCTTTCGTCTCCGACGGCGCAATTACGCCCGTAAAGAACATCAACACACTCAAACTCCTTATAAGCGATGACAAGAGCAAGGCTGGAAGCGAAGATAGGGTTTGATCAGGTCAGGGAACTTATATCCAACAGGTGTCAGACTGAATATGCGGCCCACAGAGTCGCGCAAGAAGAATTTTCATCTGACGAAAGCGTAATAAAGGAAAGATTGGCACTGACGGACGAGATGCGTCTGGTAGTGATGTTCGAGGACAATTTCCCCGTCACGGGATATATCGACGCGCTGCCCTTCCTCAAGCCTCTCGAGAAAAGCGGAAGCAGCATAGACGTCGTGTCCCTGGGCAAGCTCAGCACCCTTCTGGAGATTTCAAGACGCATCAGCAGTTTCTTTTCGTCCATAAAGGACGGGGTCTATCCCCTGCTTAAAAGACGGATCGGCCGCATCGGCACATATCCCGAAATCAGACGCCGCATCGAAGGCATCCTGGATAAATACGGAGAGATCAAGGACTCGGCCTCGCCGGACCTTCTGCATATCCGCACCGAACTGCGCAACAAGCAGGAGCAGGTCTCCCGCCGCGCCCAGTCCATACTCAAGAAGGCGCAGGACGACGGCATAGCCGAGCCAGAGGCCAATATAATCATCCGCGACGGCAAGTTTCTGGTGCCGGTAAGCACCTCGAACAAGCGCAAGCTGTCCGGATATGTCTATGACTGCTCTTCGACCGGAAAGACCACCTTCATAGAACCTGCGGAAGTGGTCGAACTGGAGAACGACATAATGCAGCTCCGCTTCGAGGAAGCCGCCGAGATCTCGCGCATACTCTACGCATTTTCAGAATTTCTGCGCCCTTATGTGCCTGACCTGCTGAACATTGCGTCCGAACTCGGCGAGATGGACTTTCTCATAGCCAAGGCCCAGACGGCGCTCGACTTCGTGGCAGGAATGCCCGTAATTTCATCCGACGGAACCCTATCCCTTCGCAAGGCGCGTCACCCGCTTCTGGAACGGTCTCTAAAGAAAGAAAACAGGCCGATCTGCCCGCTTACCATAAGCCTCAACCCGACGAAGCGCATACTGATGATTTCCGGCCCGAATGCCGGAGGCAAATCCGTGTGCCTCAAGACCGTAGGGCTTCTTCAGTATATGTTCCAGTGGGGAATGCTGATTCCTACTTCAGAAAGTTCCGAGCTGCCGATTTTCGACCGCATTGAAGTATGTATCGGCGACGACCAGTCTCTGGAGAACGACCTCAGTACATATAGTTCCTTCCTTCTGGATATGAAGGAGATGCTCTCAAACAGCGATGAACGCACGCTCGTGCTCATAGACGAGTTCGGCTCAGGTACGGAGCCTGCCGCAGGCGGAGCCATCGCCGAAGCGGTATTGGCAGAATTTGACAAGAGAGGGTGCTATGGGGTAATCACCACGCACTACACTAATCTCAAACTTTATGCGTCGCGAAGCGACACGCACGTGGTCAACGGCGCGATGCTCTACGACACATCGAAGATCGCACCGCTCTTCCAGCTCGAAATTGGCCTGCCGGGAAATTCGTTCGCGTTCGAATTGGCCCGGAAAATGGGTCTTCCCGAGCAGATAGTGAAGGATGCCGAGGCGCGCGCGGGCGAGGATTTCGTGGATATGGAGAAGACTCTGCGACGCATCGTGAAAGGCCGCAGGGTGCTGGACGAGAAGATCAAAAAGGTCAAGAACGCCGACAGGACGCTCGACGCGCTGACCGAGAAATACCAGAAGGAGCTGGAAAACATACAGAGCCAGCGTAAAGAGATACTTGACAGCGCGAAGAAGGAGGCCGAGGACATAGTGAAGGGCGCGAACAGGCAGGTGGAGAAAACCATTCGCGACATTAAGGAAAGCAAAGCCGAGAAGGAGCGCACAAAAGAGGCGCGCGGCGAACTTCAGGGCTTCCTGCAGGCGATAGAAAACAGCAAGGCTCAGCAGCAGAAGACCCACGACGAATACATCTCGCGCAAAATGGAACAGCTCGCGAAACGGCGCAAGCCGGCCAAAACGGAGGAGCATACCCGCGAAGACGAGTTTCGCAATTCTCCGCTCAAGCTGGGCGAAAAGGTCCGCGTGAAATCCAACGGTATGGTGGGCGAAGTGGTGATGGTGTCGGCCAAGGAGGTCAGAGTGGCCATTGGCAATATCGCAAGCAAGATGACTCCGGACAAGGTGGAGCGCATCTCGGCCAACGAATACAAGCAGGCTTCGAAACGCACGGACACTCCCGTCTATGAGAAGGTGGATCCGGCCATAACCGCACGCAAGCTGAATTTCTCGCCGGAACTGGATATACGCGGCGAGAGGCTTCAGAATGCACTGGACATAGTGACGCACTACATCGACGACGCCATAATGCTGAACATAGGTACGGTGCGCATAATCCACGGCAAGGGCACGGGCGTTCTGCACGAGGAGCTGCAGCGGTATCTTCGCACGGTGCCCGGAATAAAGACCGTGAGCGACGAGGACATCAGGCACGGCGGAAGCGGCGTAACAATAGTGACATTGGAATAGTTTATGATAGAAAAAAGGCAGACAGTGGGGAAGAACGGGGAGGAATTGGCCTGCCGTTATCTCGAACAGCGAGGACATCTCATCCTCCGGCGCAACTGGAGGGCGGGGCACAAAGAAATTGACATAATAAGCATTGAAGGAAGCACGCTCCACATCGTGGAGGTCAAAAGCAAGACCGCTCCCGTGACGGCGGACCCATCCCTCAATGTGAATCTTCAGAAACAGAAGAACCTGACCGCGGCGGCCGGGGCGTTTCTGAAGTCAAAGGACAGAAAAAATTTACCACAAGACCTGGAAGTGGTCTTCGACGTGGTCTGCGTCATCTTCTACGAAGACAGGACCGACATCGAATACTACCCGCAGGCATATATACCAACATATGTATAAAATTAATACCAATAACTGCTACTGTGTCATAATGGCCGGCGGACTCGGAACAAGGTTCTGGCCCATCAGCCGCAAATCTCTCCCGAAGCAGTTCCTCAGCCTTCGCGGGGACGAAAAGTCCCTTCTCAGGCAGACCTACGAGAGAATGGCACGACTGATAACCCCGGAAAACATTATCGTGAGCACGCTCAGGGAGTACCACGACATAGTAAAGGAACAGATCCCTGAACTCCCCGAGGAGAACATCCTGCTGGAAGTGTACAACAGGAACACCGCGCCCTGCCTTTATTTCGCTGCCAATGTCATACTGGAGCGCAACCCGCAGGCCGTGATGGTCGCCTGCCCTGCAGACCACCTCATCGAGGACAATGAAGATTTCGAACATACCATCTGCGCCGCTCTCAACTATGCGGCCGCCAAGGACGAACTCATAACCCTGGGAATAATGCCTACCCGTCCGGACGAGAACTTCGGATACATACAGGTGTCGGGCGGAAGAAAGGCCATAGAGGCCGGAGTGCCGACTCCGGTAAAGACTTTCACCGAAAAACCGAGCAGGGAATTAGCCAAAGTGTTCATAAACAGCGGAGAATTTCTCTGGAACTCCGGTATTTTCGTCTGGAAGGCTTCCCTTATAGTGTCCGAAATCAAGAAATACGCTCCGCAGATCTCGGACCTGTGGGCGGATTCCGCAGACCTGGACAAATTCTACGGAGACTGTCCGCGCGTGTCTGTGGACTACGCCGTGATGGAGAAGACTTCCAGGGCTTCCGTCATCCCGTCACACTTCAGATGGGCCGATATGGGCAACTGGGAATCCCTCTATGACAACCTTGCGAAAGACGAGTCCGGCAACGCCACCAACACCCTCGGCAAGCACCTTTTCAAGGAAGACGAGAATACGCTAACCTATATCCAGGACAAATCCAAGCTGGTGGCCATAAGGGGCCTGGAAGGATTCGTGGTAGTGGATACCCCGGACGTGCTGATGATATGCCCGAGGGACGAAAGCAAGATACAGGAATTCATATCCGAGCTCGCGATGCCGGAATTTGAAGATTACAGATAGACTATATGCAGGTACTTAAGTTTGGAGGTTCTTCAGTGGCCAATGCCACGGCGATGTCCAGAGTGCTGGATATCACGCTCGACGCGTTGAAAAAAGACAGGGTTCTTCTGGTCAGTTCCGCTATCAGCGGAGCTACGGATCTGCTCATAAAGGCCTCCGGCTCAACTGACAAG
Source organism: bacterium (assembly GCA_963626825.1). Lineage (GTDB taxonomy): Bacteria > Bacteroidota > Bacteroidia > Bacteroidales > UBA932 > Cryptobacteroides. The sequence continues at coordinate 6,595 of CAVFXO010000037.1, forward strand.
GAGAGGGACGCACTGCTGGATACGCTCAAGGAAAAGCATTTCAGAATCATAGAAAGACTTTTCTCGGGAAAAGACTGCGCTGAGGCCAAGAACATAATCTCCCATATGGACGAAGACCTGAGGAACGCCCCGCGTGAGGATTACCAGACCTTCGGAGAGATGTTCTCCACCATAATACTTTCGCGCAAACTGGCATCCGAAGGCATCAACGCCCTGTGGCTCAACTCTCCGGACCTTATCCGCATGAAAGGCGGCACGGTGGACAGGGACACGACCTATGCCAAGATACGATATGCCATAGACATACATCCGGAGATAGACGTGTTCGTGGCTCCGGGCTTCGTGGCGAGCGACGAGAATCTGCACATCTGCACCCTGGGACGCGGCGGAAGCGACTACAGCGCCGCCCTGTTCGCGGCGGCCCTGGACTGCAGGGAGCTGCAGATATGGACGGACGTGCCGGGCATAATGACCACCAACCCGAAGGACGTCAGGGAGGCCCGCACCATAGCTCGGATGAGCTACCGCGCCGCATTCACATTGGCATCGCACGGAGCCAAGGTGCTTTACGCACCGACGGTGGAACCGGCTCAGGAGAAGGGCATTGACATTCAGATACTGAACTCGTTCGCCCCGGCGGGGCCGTGCACCGTCATCAGCAGCTGCGCGCAGAAAGCCATAGGCGAATGGGTGGGGATTGGCAAGACAGACAACGGCACAGCCTGCACTCTGACGCTGGTGGCGGACGGCAGCATCACGCCGCCATCCATAGAGGACCTGATATCAAGGCTCTCCAGACGGGACATCACCCTGCTGAACGTCAGGTGCGAGGGAGATTTCATACAGTTCATCATCCCTTCGGGGCAGAGTCTTGACGCGCTTTCGGCCCTGCACTACTACTGCTTCGAGACCGAAGAGTACAAGAATATATACCTGGCGGGCAAAGGTGCCGTGGGTCGGGCACTCCTGAAGATCATAGACGAGAGCAGCGCGAAGATAGAAGTGCGCGCCGTCTCGGAACACGAGAGCGAGGATGGGGAATTCTTCAGGAAAGTACTGGAGGAAGCGGCTCCGAACAGCGTGTTCGTGGACTGCACGGACAGCGAGACCATCTGGCAGTGGTACACTCCGCTTCTGGAAGCCGGAGTGAACGTGGTGTCGTCGAACAGGCGCGCCCTCTCCGTTCCGTATGCGGACTATGCGGCGATGAAACGCAGCGCCAGACTCTCGAGAAGGTTCCTGCGCTACGAGACCACGGTGGGAACGGCCCTTCCGGTGCTGGATTCCATAGCCACAAGTACGGAAAGCGCGGACGAGATCCTCTCCATTGAGGCCATCGTAAGCTGCACCCTGAACTATATTCTGACCAGCGGGCTACCGTTCGCCCAGGCCCTTGAGAAGGCCAGGGAAGCGGGACTTACAGAAAAAGATCCATCTGCCGACCTTTTGGGGCACGATGCTACGAGAAAATTGCTTATATTAGCAAGAGAAGCGGGCGTCAAGCTTGAAGAAGAGGATGTGGAGGTGGAACCTGTAAAAGAAGAGAACATCCGTCCGGGCCAGAGATTCGTGGCTTCGCTGGAAAAAGACCCGAACTCCACTCTCGGATACAGGGCAAGCATACGCCTGAAGGAACTCGACGCGGATCACCCTGCGCTGAGAATCAAGGGAACAGAGAATATGATCATAATACGCAGCACATATCAGCCGACCCCGCTCATCATCCAAGGTGCAGGTGAAGGTGCGATGATGGCTGCGTCGAGACTGCTCACAGACATTTTAAGATAATGAACGCCGACCTGCTTACGCTTTTCAAAGACATCCTGGAGGTGGATTCCACTTCCGGAAAGGAGGATGCGCTCTCGCATCTTCTCTACGAAAGGCTTCAGGCCCCGCACAGGGAACTTCTGGAAGTGGGCGACGGCACTCATAATCTGCTCCTCAAATGGGGGGACGCCCCCAAGGTGGTGTTCTGCACGCACGTGGACACCGTACCTCCATACATCGCGCCGACTTTCACCGAAGACGGCCGCGTACTTGGCAGAGGATCGTGCGATGCCAAAGGCCAGATCATCGCGCTCTACGGAGCCTGCAAAGAGCTGGAAGCCGCCGGAAAGACGGATTTCGCGCTCCTGCTGGTAAGCGGCGAAGAGACGGGGTCCTACGGTGCAAAAGCATTTGCAGACAGCCTGAAGGCACCGCTTCTGGTGATAAGCGAGCCGACGGACAATTTCCCGGTCAGCGCCACCAAGGGCACCCAGTCCTATGACCTCAGGTTCATCGGCAGGCCGGTGCACAGCGGATATCCCGACAGGGGCCGCAGCGCCATCGACATGTGGATGGACTTTATGATGGAACTTGAAATCGAAGCGGAGTTCCCGCACGACAAAGTCCTGGGCGAGACCACCTGGAACGTGGGTCTCCTGCGCAGCGACAACCCTCAGAACGTGCTGAGCCCGGAACTGACCTGCCGCATCTATTTCAGAACCACCTTCGCGAGCCACGAGGCCGTGAAGAGATGGATGGCGAAGAAGGCCGGGGCCAATATTGAAATCATCCCGCGCGGAGGGGACACTCCGCTGGAATACTTCGTGCCGGAAGGGTTCAAGGGCAAACCGGCGGCGTTCGGAAGCGACGCACCGCACCTGCAGGGATTCGAAAGAAAGATCATCTGCGGCCCAGGATCCATCCTCTGCGCCCACACGGCCGGAGAAGAGGTGCTCACAAGCGAAATTGACAAAGCGGTAACCAATAACATACGGTTTTACGAAACCGTTATTCAATAACACTTTAATTATTAAAACGTATGAAAGTAGTAATTAGCGGATATGGCAAAATGGGCCATATGATTGAAGGCATTCTGATCAAGCGCGGAATTGAAATCGCAGCCATTACGGATGATGTATGCAGCATCGATCCGACCATCGCAAAGGAAAGCGTCTGTATAGATTTCTCTACGCCGGATGCCTTCAGGGCCAACTACAAATTTCTCGCAGAAAACTTCAAGGCTGTCGTAGTGGGAACCACCGGATGGGATGACATCAAGACCGACGTTATAGGATATTTCTACACCACCGGCGCTCCTATGATTTATTCTGCCAATTTTTCCATCGGCGTCAACGCCATCTTCGCTGCCGTGGACATCGTCAGCAAGATCCTCCGCGGATACAACTACGTCCCTCATATAGAAGAGATTCATCACGTTCACAAGCTTGACTCCCCTTCAGGAACCGCCAAGGTGCTGGCGCATATCGTAAAGCACGACCTGGGAGTGAATCCGGACATCACCTCGCTGCGCGAAGGCGAAGTGGTCGGCAAGCATGTAGTCAAATTCAAATCCGAATTCGACAAGATAAAGATATCACACGAAGCATTCAGCCGTGACGCCTTCGCAGAAGGTGCAGTGGTCGCCGCCCAGATGACAGAGAACCTCAAGGGCGTTCACGAGTTCAAGGAAATGCTCGCCATAAAATAATCGGAATTATGATTTTCAAAGGTTGCGGAACAGCGCTTCTGACGCCGTTCAAAGAAGACGGCAGCATAGACTACACCGCTTACAAAACGCTGGTGGAAAGGCAGCTGGCGGCCGGAATAGACTTTCTGGTCCCGCTCGGCACTTCTGCCGAGACACCGACCCTCAGCCGTGAGGAAAAGTCAAAGATCTGGGCGCTTACACGGGAAACGGCCCCGCACACACCTCTTCTGGTGGGATGCGGAAGCAACAGCGTAAACGCAACCCTTGAGAACATGTCTCTTTTCGAAGGTGCAGACGCTTTCCTGGTAGTGGTGCCGTTCTACAACAAGCCCACCCAGGAAGGTATGTACCTTTACTACAGGACGCTCGCCGAGAAGACGGACCGGCCCATCATAATGTACAACGTTCCGGGAAGAACGGGAGTGAATATGACGGCTCAGACCGCTCTGCGCATAGCCCGCGAGGTGAAAGGCGTAATCGGCATCAAGGAGGCGTCCGGGAATTTCGACCAGGTGAAGGAGATCCTCGATGGCGCACCGGAAGGATTCACCGTTCTGAGCGGCGACGACGATATGACCTTCGATCTGATTAAAGCCGGCGCACAGGGAGTCATCTCTGTGGCTTCCAACGTTCTGCCCAACAAGGTCAGGGAGATGGTGCATCTCGCTATGGACGGTGACTTCGAGAAAGCTGAACTGCTCAACCACAAGCTCTTCCCGCTTTTCAAAGGCTGTTTTGTGGAATCCAACCCTATCCCCGGCAAGGAAGCCCTGCACCAGCTGGGCCTGTGCCTGAACACTATGAGACTTCCTCTTACCGAGGCCAATGCCCATACGAAGGAAGTCATAAGCAGCATATTGAAGGAATGGAAGTAAGTCTGGAACTTTTCGAACAGACCCTGCGCGCGCTCGAATCGGGCGAAGTGAGAGTCGCCAACAAGGTAGACGGCAAATGGCAGGTCAACCGCGAAATTAAAGAGATTATTTTGGCCGGATTCAAGCTTGGTCAGATAAAAGATATGAGCCAGGGCCAATTCTCATTCTTCGACAAGGACACATTCCCTGTAAGAGAGTTTTCCGTCGAAGACAAAGTCAGAATCGTTCCCGGAGGCAGCAGCATAAGACGCGGTGCCCATCTCGCCCCGGGAGTAATCGTAATGCCCCCGGCCTACATCAATGTAGGAGCCTTCGTGGATGAAGGTACTATGGTGGATTCTCACGTCACGATCGGATCTTGCGCACAGGTAGGCAAACACATTCACATCTCGGCCTCCACGCAGATAGGCGGAGTGCTTGAGCCCGCCGGAGCGCTTCCGACCATTATAGAAGATGGCGCATTTGTGGGTGGAAACTGCGGAATTTATGAAGGAACCATCGTACAGGAAGGCGCCGTAATAGCTTCCGGAGTGATAATCACAGCCAGCACGGCGATTTATGATGCCACCAAAGGTGAATTCGTACCCCGTAACGAAGACGGCAGAGTGGTCGTGCCTCGCGGTGCGGTAGTGGTCAGCGGCAGCAGACCTGTCAGCAAAGGCCCTGCGGCGGAGAGCGGAATGCACCTCTACTGCCCGGTGATAGTAAAATACCGCGATGACAAGACAGCTTCTTCCATCAATCTGGAAGAGCTTTTAAGATAATGGATTACGATAAATATCTTTCTTTGGACGCGCACAATTTCATGCGCTCCCCTGTTAGGGACCTTTTCAAAAAGGTAGATATCAACAGCATATACTCATTTGCCGGAGGATACCCTTCTGCCCAGACTTTCCCTTTGGATAAGATGACAGAATTGGCAGACAAGGTCGTAGAAAAATATGGGGCGAAATCTCTTCAGTACGGAGCCACCCAGGGAGTACCCGAACTTCGCGAAGCCCTCTCGAAACGCTATGACGTGCCTGTAGACAATATCCTGGTAAGTACCTCTTCCCAGCAGGGAATAGATGTCTGCGCGAGAATCATGCTTGACCCGGGCGATGTGGTGCTCTGCGCCAATCCTACCTATCTGGGAGCTATACAGACATTCCGCAGCTACCGCGCCGAGATAATCGGACTTGACCTCACGGCATCTTTTGAAGCTTCGAAGAAAAGGGACGCCAGGCTCGCGGAACTTGTAGCCGAAGGAAAGAAGATCAAATATTTCTACTGCATTCCGGATTTCCAGAATCCGAGCGGCGAGACCCTTTCGCTCGCACAGCGAAGCGAACTGGTAGCATTGGCCCGAAAATATGACTTCGTCATCGTGGAAGACAGTCCTTACCGCGAACTCCGTTACGAAGGCGATCCGGTGGCGACCATCTATTCGCTGGCCCCGGAACGCACCATACACCTGGGAAGTTTCTCAAAGATCTTCGCTCCGGGCCTCAGACTTGGCTGGATCATAGCGCCGGACCCGCTGCTGAACAAGATCTACGAGTGCAAACAGTCACTTGACCTCTGCGCGCCGATTTTCGACCAGTACCTTATGGCCGAATACATTAATAGCGGAATGCTGGACGAGAACCTGCCGAAAAGCATCGCCCTCTATAAAGACAAAAGAGACCATCTGCTCTCACTGTTGGAAAAATATATGCCGGAGGGAGTCACCTGGACTCACCCTGAAGGCGGGCTTTTCCTGTTCCTTACCCTGCCTGAGAACATCGACACCGTAGCGCTTTACGATAAGTCTCTGTCTGCCGGAGTAGCCTATGTATCAGGGGCATTCTTCCACACCGACGGCAGCGGAAAGAACACTATGCGCCTTAACTTCTCTTTCCTGGATAAGGACAGGATGGAGGAAGGCATCAAGATACTGGCTTCCATATTATGACCTATCATCTGTATTCCGGAGCGGGCAATACTTTTGTAGTGCTTGACGCGCGTAAAACTCTAGACGAAACTCTTGATATTCAAGAGCTTTGTAGCCGTTTCCATACAGACGGGCTGATGCTTCTCAAAGACAGCGGCGAGTATGATTTCGCTATGGAATATTATAATTCCGACGGCAGCGGAGGTATGATGTGCGGTAACGGAGGAAGATGTATCGTAGCGTTTGCGGACTTTCTGGGGATAGCGCCCGGCGATGGCTCGACTTACAGATTTCTCGCTCCTGACGGAGTACACGAAGCGGTTATCCTGCAAAAGAATGGCGAACATAAGACGGTGAAGCTCAAAATGTGCGACGTACACGAGTTCTCCCCATCTATCGAAGACGGATGGTTCCTTAATACCGGAACCAGACACTACGTAAAATTCACAGATAACGTGGAGGCTATAGACATAGCCGCTGAAGGAGCTCGACTTCGCCACCACCCGGCTTTCGCTCCTGTCGGGGCCAATGCCAATTTTGTACAATTGCTGGCACCTTCTACAATTAAGGTACGCACCTTCGAAAAGGGCGTGGAGGCCGAGACCCTGGCCTGCGGAACAGGGGTGACCGCCAGTGCCATAGCTGCCTTTCTGTCCGGCAAAGCGGACGAAAAAGTGCATATTTATACCCGCCAGGATGAAATGGATGTAGAATTCCAGCCTGACGGGCAGTATTTCGAAGAAGTCTATCTTACAGGTCCGACCGTAAAATTATAGACTTTCCAAAAGACGTTTTAAAAGAGAGAAGGAATTGGCCTTAAGGTCGTTCCAGAAACCGTCGTATGCCTGCTGGTGGTTGCACTGAGGCGTAACGACGTCACTTATCGCACGGAAGGACAGGAAAGGCACGCCGTAATGATAGCAGACCTGAGCGATGGAAGCGGATTCCATATCGCAGGCAAGAGCGTCCGGGTAAAGGCGCTTGACAGCCTGGTCCTCCTCGACGGTAGTAAGGAACTGGTCGCCCGTACAGATGAGGCCCTCGTGGATATTGGCATTCCCGACCTCAAGGTTTCTGGCCACAGAAAGAAGTCCCGCATCGGCGCAAAAACGCTGTGGAAGACCCTGAACCTGTCCGCGAAGATTACCTTCACCGCACCACACGTCGTGGTAAGCGACCTGGTTTCCGAGCACGAAGTCCCCTATTTTCAGGGAATTGTCTATACCTCCGGCCACTCCGGAATTTATGATGCAGTCCGGCCTGTTTTTCAATATCATCTCTGTCGCAGTGCGGGCTGCATTGACCTTGCCAATGCCGGCCGTCACCACGTTTTCAACTCCAGACGCCCTCAACGCATCGAACTCGCTGTCGAGGGCCACTATAACACCTATTTTCATCTCAATCCGTTTTTCAAAAAATCTATATAAGCCTCCACGTCCAGATTATATCCCCTTACCGGAGCGAGCAGCTCGCCATCCGAAGACAGAAGCGCGTAATTGGGCTGTGCGTTGACACCGAACCTCTCCTTCACTATATAGGAATTGGCCCGGCCCACCTGTTTGAGCACCTTGCCGGAAGAGGTGGTAACCCATTTTGATTCAGGGAGCTGCGTTTTGTCATCCATATAAAGGACCACGAGGATATAGTCGTCACGAAGTATCTGCTGAACCCTGGTGTCAGACCACACGCGGGCCTCCATCTCGCGGCAGTTCACACAGCCGTGACCGGAAATGTCCACAAATACAGGTTTACCTGTCTGACGAGAGGCTTCCAGTCCGCTCTCTATATTATCATATGCCCACAATCCGTGAGGAAGGGCCTGCATATCAGGATTGGCCTGAACCGAAGCAGTCGGAACGGCGGTGGGTGCAGCGTCCGACCCCAGCACGAACTCCTGACTTTCGAGCGGAGGCAGGTAGCCAGAGATCGCAGAAAGCGGCGCACCCCACATTCCTGGAATAAGATAAACCACGAAGGCGAAATCTATTATCGCGAGCAGCAGCCTCTTCACCGATATGTACTCTACCGGAGAATCGTGTTTGAAACGGATCTTGCCCAGAAGGTAGAATCCCAAAAGGGTGAAGCAGACTATCCAGATGGCCAGATAGACCTCACGGTTCAGAATGCCCCAGTGATATACCTGGTCCGCAGTGCTGAGGAACTTCAGACCAAGGGCGATCTCTATAAAGCCGAGCACCACCTTCACGCTGTTAAGCCAACCTCCACTCTGCGGAAGTTTGTCCAGAAGCGACGGGAACAATGCGAATATCGTAAATGGCAACGCGAACGCCACACTGAATGCCAGCATAGTGATCATCGGGGTCCAGAACTCGCCTTCCGTGCTTTCGATAAGGACAGTGCCTACAATAGGTCCGGTGCAGGAGAAACTTACCAGAACGAGAGTCAGTGCGAGGAAGAATACCCCGCCGAGGCCCTTGCCGCCGCTCTTCTTATCCGCACCGTTAACCCACTTGGATGGAAGAACGATCTCGAATGCGCCGAAAAACGATGCCGCGAAGATCATAAACACGGCGAAGAATATCAAGTTAGGAAGCCAATGCGTTGAGAGCCAGTTGAAAATATCGGCCGTGACGGCATCTCCTCCCAGCAGCCAGGTCAGCCCTATGATAAGGCAGATCGGGATAGTGTAGAGAAGAACGATGAAAAGTCCGTACATCATCGCGCGGAAACGTCCCTTCTTCGGATCGTCGCCGCCCTTCAGGAAGAAGGAGATGGTCATAGGCACCATAGGGAAGACGCACGGTGTCAGGAGCATAGCAAAGCCCCACAATATAGCCTCCAGGATCAGTCCCCACAGGCTTTTACCTTCAGAATTGCCGGACGCTGCAGTTTGTGCGACTTCTTTGACCGGAGTGCCGCTGATCTGCGCGGTGAATTCATAATCCTCCGGCGGAAAGCACTCGTCCCCCCTGCAGACCTGATAAGTCACGATTCCGCTGACATTGGCCGTCTTTTTCTTAAGCCTGATGTCCTGATATATGGTGTAATGCCCTGAAGCTACCTCTTCGCCCTTGTATTCCGCCTTTCCGTATTCGCTGCGGGCCGGGCCGGAGAGTTCGTAGGCATCGCTTGGTGTAAACTCTATCTTGACAGAATTGTAATGCCCGCCCATAGGGTGCACGTAGCATCCTTCCGAGACCGTTCCCTCTATTATTACGGTGTGTTCCGTGGTCCTGTCACTGACGGTCCAGCTGACGGACGCGGAGGGCGCAATTCCGCCGATGACGGCAAGGATGAGTCCTAAAAAAAGTTTCATAAGAAATGTTTAGCTTTGTCTCTGAATATGTGCGCCGAGAGCGTTAAGTCGCTCATCTATAGCCTCATATCCTCTATCTATCTGGTCTATGTTATTAATGACCGAGCGTCCTGGGCTGGAGAGCGCGGCCAAAAGAAGTGCGATACCGGCACGAATATCCGGGGAAGTCATAGTCCCGGCTTTGAGTTCGTGCTGATGATTGTGCCCTATCACCACGGCCCTGTGCGGGTCACACAAAATAATCTGCGCACCCATATCTATCAGTTTATCTGTAAAAAACAATCTACTCTCGAACATCTTCTGATGGATAAGCACGGATCCCTTACACTGCGTGGCCACTACGAGAAGCACCGACAGCAGGTCCGGAGTGAGTCCAGGCCACGGCGCATCGGAAATGCTCAGGATCGAACCATCGATGAACGACTCTATCTCATAAGATTCCTGGCTCGGCACGAAGATGTCGTCCCCCCTCTGCTCAAGCTTGACTCCCAGTCTTCTGAAGCTTTCGGGTATAATGCCAAGTTCTTCGTAATGAACGTCCTTTATAGTGATGGCGCTGCGGGTGATGGCCGCCAGGCCGATGAAAGAACCCACCTCGATCATATCCGGCAAACACCTGTGCGATGTGCCGCCAAGGCTCTCTACACCCGTGACCTTAAGAAGGTTCGAGCCGATTCCTTCGATCTTCGCGCCCATCGAACAAAGCATCTTGCAAAGCTGCTGAATATAAGGCTCGCAAGCGGCATTGTAGATGGTGGTCGTGCCCTCCGCGAGCGAAGCCGCCATTATGATATTGGCAGTACCGGTAACAGACGCCTCATCCAAAAGCATATATGTGCCCTTCAGACCATTCGGGGATGTAAGATGATATGCCAATTTCTCCGTGTCGAAGACATACTGCGCCCCCAGCTTCACAAAACCCTCTATATGAGTGTCCACCCTTCTACGGCCGATCTTGTCTCCTCCCGGCTTAGGAAAATACGCCTGGGCGAAACGTGCGAGAAGCGGTCCGGCGACCATCACCGAGCCGCGAAGCTTGGCACAGGTACGGACAAATTCCTGGCTGAAGACATAGTCGAGATTGATGTGGGAAGCCGTAAAGCTGTAATCCCCCTTCGCGTTCTTCCTTACCTCCACGCCCATATTCTCCAGGAGAGATATGAGGTTGAGCGTATCCAGAATTTCCGGAATGTTACTGATTCTTACAGTCTGATCCGTAAGGAGAACCGCGCTTATGACTTCAAGCGCTTCGTTCTTCGCGCCCTGTACCCGGATCTCTCCGCTAAGGGCATATCCGCCGTCTATTATGAATGAACTCATAGTAAATTAGATATGTTCGACTTCAGGATGCAGTTCCACCCCGAATTTCTCTTTAACGTTTTCTATAATATGCTTTTCCAAAGCAAGTATGTCCTCGGAAGAGGCGTCACCGCTATTATTCACTATCACAAGCGGTTGCTTGTCATACACTGCAGCGCCTCCAAGTACTTTGCCCTTCAATCCACACTGCTCTATGAGCCAGGCTGCAGGCACTTTGACAAAACCTCCCGGAAGCAGATAATGCGGTACACTTTCGTATCCTTCGCAGATACGGGCGAACTCTACCGGACTCACGACAGGATTCTTGAAGAAACTGCCTGCGGAGCCGGTCTTTTCCGGAGCAGGAAGTTTAGCGTCACGTATCGCGATAACCGCATCTCTAACCTGCATAGGGCTTTCCGGTGCGTGCTCTGCGAAAACCGACTTCAATGCGCCATACTCTATCTTAGGAAGAGCCTTACGTGAAAGCCTGAAGAGGACTCCTGTCACTATATACCTGGATTTGAATTCCGCTGTCTTAAAGATAGAATCTCTATACCCATAACGGCATTCTTCTACCTTGAACGCAGTCTTTTCCTTCTTAAGCATATCGAAGCAGGTAACACCGGCGATGATATCCTTAGCCTCCACTCCATACGCCCCGATATTTTGTACGGCGGCCGCACCTACCGTTCCTGGGATAAGCGACAGATTTTCCGCTCCCCAGAGTCCGTCCTGGCAGGTCTTCAGGACCAGGTCGTCCCACTTGACGCCTGCACCCACTGCAAGCGGCACTGTGTCTGCGCCGACATCGAAATACTTTATGTAATTTATCTTTGAGCGCAGAACAGTCCCTCCAAAATTCCCGGTAAACAAGATATTGGACCCTTCACCTATGCTTATGACAGGCTTAGGAAGAGAGTCGAAATCTATTTCCTTAAGATCAGCGGCGCTGTCATACTCAAGATAACAGGCGCAGGACACCTTCATTCGGAAGGTATTCTGCGCACTTAGATCGTATTGCGAAAAACGCTTTATCATTCTGCAGATGGAACTGTGCTCTTAAGGCAGAGTTCATCCATCTGGCTCTGGTCGATAAGACTCGGTGAATCGATCATCACATCGCGTCCCTGATTGTTCTTAGGGAATGCTATGTAATCGCGGATGGTCTCCTGTCCACCGAACAGGGCGCACACGCGGTCGAATCCGAATGCCAATCCTCCGTGAGGTGGTGCTCCGAACTTGAAAGCATTGATAATGAAACCGAACTTATATTCTGCATCCTCCTTGCTGATGCCCAGGACTTCGAACATTCTGCTCTGCATCTCGGCATCGTGGATACGGATGGAACCGCCGCCAAGCTCCGTACCGTTCAGCACGAAGTCATATGCATTGGCACAAACCCTCTCGAGATCCTCTTTCTTATCTGAATAGAACCATTTCTCATGCTCTGGCTTAGGCGCGGTGAACGGATGGTGCATAGCATAAAACCTGCCGTCCTCCTCGCTCCACTCGAGCAGAGGGAAGTCAACGACCCACAGAGGTGCAAACTCATTGGCCTTTCTGAGACCAAGTCTGTTACCGAGCTCGATACGAAGGACGCCAAGCTGAGTCTGTGTCTTGCGCTTAGGTCCGCAAAGAACGAGGATAAGGTCGCCCTTAGATGCCTCTACAGCCTTTGCCACCTCGGCAAGCTCTTCTGCGCTATAGAATTTATCGATGCTGGACTTGATGGTCCCGTCTTCATTCAATTTAATATAGACCAAGCCCTTGGCTCCGACCTGAGGGCGCTTGACCCATTCGGTGAGCTCGTCGAGCTGCTTGCGGGTGTATTCTGCAGCACCCTTGACTGCGATGGCTCCGATATACTCGCATCCGTCGAACACACTGAATCCGTGTCCCTTGACCAGAGACGTGATCTCGTGAAGACGCATATCGAAACGGATGTCCGGTTTATCCGAACCATAGAAATCCATAGCGTCGTACCAGCTCATACGTGGAATGCGATCGGCTATCTTCACGCCGATGGCGTTCTGGAACATCTGGCGCATCATTCCCTCGAAGGTATTGAGCACATCTTCCTGCTCCACGAAACTCATCTCGCAGTCTATCTGAGTAAACTCAGGCTGACGGTCTGCACGAAGGTCTTCGTCGCGGAAGCATCTTACGATCTGGAAGTATCTGTCGTAACCAGCCACCATAAGGAGCTGCTTGAAGGTCTGAGGGCTCTGCGGGAGCGCATAGAATTGGCCCGGATTCATACGTGAAGGAACCACGAAATCGCGTGCTCCCTCCGGGGTGGACTTGATAAGATATGGAGTTTCGATCTCCATAAAGCCCTGCTGGTCAAGGTATGAGCGGATCTCCTGCGCGAGACGGTGCCTGAGCGCAAGAGCCCGCTGAAGAGGAGGTCTGCGGAGGTCCAGATAGCGGTACTTGGCACGAATGTCCTCACCGCCGTCGCTGTTCTCCTCAATGGTGAACGGAGGCGTAACGCTCCTGTTCAGGATATTTATGCTTTCTATGCCAATCTCGATATCTCCCGTAGGGATCTTGGCATTCTTGCTTTCTCTTTCAAGCACTTCGCCAGTGGCCTGGATCACGAACTCTCTTCCGAGAGACTCTGCACATTCCACAAGCTCTGCCGGGGCGTCGGCCCTAATGACCAGCTGCGTGATACCATATCTGTCGCGCAGGTCAATGAAGGTCATACCGCCAAGTTTACGGGATTTCTGAACCCATCCCGCCAGGGTTACTTTCTTGCCTTTGTCGGAAAGTCTGAGCTCTCCACAAGTGTTAGTTCTATACATCGTGTTAAATTCTTTTACAAGAGCCACAAATATACGAAAAAAACGCCATAATACTTCCTGTTATATGGGCTTCCGGGAACAGATAAATAACAGTAAAGATTTTTATTTAATTCTTAAAAATTTTATATTTGTACAGGGAAGTAATTCCCCGATTAGTTAGCGTAAAATCTATAAATCATGAAAAACAAATTGCTCTTTTTCAGCAGCGTTCTGCTTGCTGCCGTCACAGGATGCGGAAAAGCATCCACCGACGATCCCACACCCGCTCCGGAACTGCCGGTTGCTGCCGTAAAAAATGTTCTCAACCTCACACCGGACTTCATCGCAGGTGTCACGGGTGCAGAAATTGGCCAGAAGTATAACTGCGGAGACACACTCTCCCTGGAACTCACTCCGGGAGAAATTCTCTATGCCGGATTCGCAGAGGCGCATATGCAGCACATCTTCGTGCACGTCGCCGATACCGTTTACACTGCGACCTTCCCGGACACTACAGAAGAATACGTGCAGACGCTTCCAATAGACATCGTAGTTCCTAACACACCTTCATTTGAAGTGGACGTAGTCTATTCCGTACAGCAGCAGATTTCAGAAAACGGAGCCACCCTCAAGCTGGTTGACACCGAAGATGACATTACCCTTCTCGGAGTGCATCCAGACCTTAAGTACAAATACTTCGACTGCTATCTTCGCACTCCTGACTCATACACCATTACAAATGTGGAAGTTAAGATAGGCGATGGAGATTGGCAGAATCTCGAAGATCTCACAGGATGCGGATTCAATCGCACCGAGGCTTACGATTGGCTTTATAATCTCACTATCCGTCCCGATTATCAAGATATTACCGAAGATGTTCTGGTTCGCGTAAAGGGAACGCAACATAATCGTTACACCATCACCTGGAAGGGAACCGAGCACGTCCGCCCTGAAGGATCAGAGGAATGGGTAAAGAATGAATTCCCAAGCGAAGCCATCGACGGCGAGTATGTAGCAGCTAGTTTTTACACCGAAGAGGGATATTACCTGGCCGGCGCCACATCAAATGTCGAAGGACTTGAGCTTAACTGCATTTCCCGCGCTTACGTCACATTCACAATGCCTGCCTCTGACGTGGAGATCAGCCTGAGTTTCCTGGAAAAAATCGGCGTGTCATATACAGAAAGTGCCAACATCACCGATGCTGCCATCTACGACCAGCCTGACATCTATTACGGCGTACCTACTACAGCCGGAATCCCGGGTGAAGCCGTTTATCTGTTTGCCAATGCCGCCGAAGGCTACAAGCCTGCCAATGCGTTCGTAAACGGAACAGCCTACAAATTCCAGATCTACGGAGGCGGCTTGGACAAGTATGCATATTATGCCGCAGTGACCCTCCCGGAGGATGGTAAAGGACCATTTACCATCACTGCCGATGCCACCAAGGCATACACGGTATCAGGAGAAAGCGGAGTGTTCTCATTCACGGAAGGAACCATCTTCTCTGAAGGAGAGACCGTTAATTTCTCTATCTATGTTCCATCAGGAAAGACGCTCGAATCTGTAAGCGGAGAAACTGAAGACGGCACCAATGTAGATATCACATTGGACAACACCTACGGATCTTTCGTTATGCCGGCCTCTAACGTTAAGCTTTCAGCCACATTCTCCGACGTAGACGAAGGTAACACCGTTCACATCAGTGCCATTTATGACGAGGAAGAATACAAAGTATCTTCTCAAACCAACCCTTACTACCAGCAGATCGAATCTGACGGACTCGATGTCCCTGCAGGAACCACGCTGTATATCAATATAGTAGATGACTATGGCGAAGCATTCTGGGTAGGTGTCAAGATGGGAGATGAAGTAACTTACTATGAAGCGACCATCGATCCAGATTGGGGAGATGCCACTTTCGGCAAGTCCTTCGTGTTCACAGATGACACCGTATTCAAAGTCGGACCGACCGAGAACTCTGTCAAGTTCGAAGAGGAGAGCAGCGACAAGGTAAGCGTAAAGGCCACCTTTGATCCAGATGAGTTCATCGTGAAGAGTTCTACCAATTTCGATTGGGACTTCAGCGAAGGATTCACAGTAGATAAAGGAACAGGTATCTACCTGACTGTACAGAATATGTACGGAGACTCGTTCTGGGTAGGCATCAAGATAGGCAGTGAAGTAAGCACCCTCCAGGCTACTGAAGACGAGGATACTGGAGAATTTGTATTCAACAAATCTATCACCGCCAGCGACAACGTGGAGATCAAGGTGGGCTACAGCGAGACTTCCGTCGCGTTCTGATCCTCCTTCACATAACCTACAAGAAAGGGTGGCCATTGCGTAATGGTCACCCTTTTTGCTGACAAAATGTCACTGGTATATGAGTTGCCTTATACTATATCGAACCTGCGAAAAAAAGCAGGAGAAATAGAAGTTAAATTTAAAACAAAAGGAGATTTATAATATGTTACCAGTAATTAGAAATTCAAGAAGAAACAACGAGAACAGTTCTTGGTTACCTTCAATCTTTGATGACTTTTTCGGTGATGAATTTATGGGTGTTCCTGTAAGCAGACAGTTCGCTACTCCTGCAGTAAACATTATCGAAAACAACAAACAATACGATATCCAGATCGCCGCTCCAGGCATGACCAAAGATGATTTCAAGATCAGCATCAATGAGAACAACGAGCTTGTAATCAACCTGGAGAAGAAGCAGAAAGAAGAGAAGAAGGATGACGACAAACGCATCTGGTTGCGTCGCGAATTCTCTTACGCATCCTATTCTCAGAGCTTTGTACTTCCTGAGAACGTCAAAGAGGAAAACATCAACGCGAAGATGGAAAACGGTATCCTGAACATTGTACTTCCTAAGAAGGAAGAGGTTGAGCAGAAACCTGCGACCCGCCAGATCGAGATTCTGTAATCCTCTATAAAAACAATAAAAAAAGCCGGCTCAAACGAGTCGGCTTTTTTCGTGGTCCCTGTAGGGCATGATCCTACGACCCCCTGATTATGAGTCAGATGCTCTAACCAACTGAGCTAAGGGACCG
>CAVFXO010000038.1:0-25947 GCA_963626825.1 bacterium
AGTTCTACCGCGCCGACGGGACGGACGGGGAGCTGACATTGGCCTATCCGGAGAAGGAGGAGATGCAGATGCTTCAGATAGGGCAGAACATCTATAACGATGCCATCGGCATCCTGTCGCGCAATCCAGAGATCCGCCGCGCCGCCGAAGGTCTGGTAAAGGTTGATCAAGATTGGCTATGCAGATTCTTTAAATAGCTATTCTCTTTATAAAGGCGGGCGGCTATATTGGAATTGATATTAAAAAAGTTTAGATTTGTAGAATAACACATATAAAACTAATAAAAATGAAAGAGTATTCTAAAAACGACATTCGAAACGTGGTACTCCTTGGCGCGACAAAGTCAGGCAAGACCACGTTATCTGAGGCAATGCTTTTCGAGGGCAAAGTTATCGACAGACGTGGAACCGTAGAGGACAAGAACACTGTTTCAGATAACAGCGAACTTGAAAAGCTTAACCAGAGATCAATTTATGCAACTCCGCTTTACGCAGAGTTTATGAACAAGAAGATCAATATAATAGATGCTCCGGGTTCAGACGATTTCATAGGCGGCGCGGTAGCCGCATTCAAGGTGTGCGAGAACGGCATTCTGGTCGTCAACGCTCAGCAGGGCGTGGAAGTAGGTACCAGGGGACTGCTCCGCTATGCAGACAAATACAACATTCCGCTGGTCATTGCCGTCAAC
Source organism: bacterium (assembly GCA_963626825.1). GTDB lineage: Bacteria > Bacteroidota > Bacteroidia > Bacteroidales > UBA932 > Cryptobacteroides. The sequence continues at coordinate 689 of CAVFXO010000038.1, forward strand.
CAGCTTGACGGGGACAAGGCCGACTGGGAGATGACTTATGCTTCCATCAAGGAAGAGCTCGGGAACAAGATCATTCCTATTCAGTTCCCAACCAAGGTAGGCGCAGGATTCGACGGATTCGTCGATGTGCTTACGATGAAATATTACCATTTCAAGGATGAAAATGGTACCCGTGAAGATTTGGACATACCTGCAGAATTCAAGGACGAGGCCGAACTGAGACGTCAGGAGCTCATCGAGAAGGCTGCGGAATTCGACGATACCCTTATGGAGAAATTCTTCGAGGTGGGAACCCTTACGGAGGATGAGATCCGCGCGGGACTTGCCGTGGGTATCAAGAACAGAGAGGTATTCCCTATAATGTGCGTGAGTGCAAAGAAAGACATAGGCGTCAAGCGTCTGCTGGAGTTCACGAAGAACGTATCCGTGGCTCCGGATGTGGACGAGACCGCGCCTGCATCTTTATTCATATATCAGAACGACGTGGAACCGCACGTGGGCGAGGTTTCATATTTCAAGGTGATGTCTGGCGTAGTGAGCGCCGGTGCCGAATATGAGGATCCGAAGACCCAGAACAAGGAGAAATTCTCCGCTATCTACGCCGTGGCCGGAAACAGGCGCGAGAGCGTTCAGAACCTGCGTGCCGGAGATTTCGGTTGCGTGGTCAAGCTTAAGAACGGTAAGGCCAATACCACACTCAGCGCCCCGGGTTCAGGCATCTGCTACGACAAGATAGTCTTCCCTGCTTCAAAGTACCGCTGTGCCATCAAGGCCAAGGTCCAGCAGGACGACCAGAAACTCGGTGACGCTCTCAAGAAGATCTCCAACCAGGACCCTACTGTGGTTGTCGAATACTCCAAGGAACTTCGCCAGACCATCCTGAGCGGCAACGGAGAGCAGCACATCAATATGGTCAAATGGCGCATCAACAACGAGTTCGGTATCGAGGTCGAGCTTTTCGCTCCGAAGGTGCCTTATCGCGAGACCATTACCAAGACTGCCAATGCCCAGTACCGCCACAAGAAACAGTCCGGTGGTGCAGGCCAATTCGGTGAGGTGCATCTTCTCGTGTGCCCTGCCGAAGGCGAACTCAAGACCAAGTTCAACATCGACGGCAAGGAGACCCAGCTCAATGTCAAGACTTCCGAGACAGTCGATCTCGAATGGGGCGGCAAGCTCGAGTTCTACAACTGCGTAGTCGGCGGTGCCATTGATCTTGGCTTTATGCCTGCCATCCTCAAGGGTATAAAGGACAAGATGGTGGAGGGCCCTCTTACCGGTTCTTACGCCCGCGATATCAGGGTGTTCGTTTATGACGGAAAGATGCACCCGGTTGACTCGAAGGAAATCGCCTTCATCATTGCAGGCCGCAACGCCTTCAAGGAAGCGTTCCGCAACGCAGGTCCGAAGATTCTGGAGCCTATCTACAACGTGGAGATTATGACTCCTGGCGAATATCAGGGCGCAGTGATGTCCGACCTTCAGAACAGACGAGGCATACTCGGTGACCTGGGAACAGACAAGGGATTCTCAGTCCTCAAGGCCAGAGTTCCTCTCGCAGAGCTTTACCGCTATTCTACGGTGCTCAGCTCGCTGACTTCGGGCTCCGCCACGTTCACGATGGAGTTTGCGGACTACCAGCCTGTTCCGGGCGACGTCCAGACCAAGCTTCTCGCTGAATACGCAGCGCAGGATACGGAAGACGAATAAATCTTCTTTTAGGGTGGCCGCAAGGTCACCCTTTTTTCTTCAAAAAGTAGTAACTTTACACCCAATGTCGTCATTGTTGCAGTATAAGAACCCGACATTGACAGAGGCGGGGTGTGATGAAGCCGGAAGAGGTCCGTTGGCTGGGCCGGTCTTTGCGGCGGCGGTCATTATGCCCCGGGACTTCTATCATCCGAAGCTGAACGATTCGAAGAAGATGAGCGCCCGCGACAGGGAGCTTCTCCGCGGGATAATCGAGAAGGAAGCCTTGGCCTGGGCCGTGGTGGAAGTGAGCGCGCAGGAGATAGACTCGCTCAATATCCTGTGGGCATCGGTGGAGGGGATGCACAGGGCTCTGAGGCAGCTTTCTGTAAGGCCGGAATTCATCCTGGTGGACGGAAACCGATTCAAACCCTTCGAGGACATTCCCTACGAGACGGTGGTGCACGGGGATGCGACCTATACGAGCATAGCGGCGGCATCTGTCCTGGCCAAGACCTACAGGGACGACAGGATGCGGCTTCTCGCGAAGGAATATCCGCAGTACGGATGGGACCGAAATATGGGTTACCCTACACCGGAACACATCGAGGCCATAAAGAAGTGGGGCTTTACCCCGTATCACAGGAAAAGCTTCCATCCGAAGGAGCTTGAACCGACATTGTTTTAACAGAATATGGATAAAGAACAGATATTGAAAGCCCTGGAGGATGTGCTTCATCCAGCAAGGCAGAATAAAAGCATAGTGGAACTGGGAATGGTCACCGCCATAGAGGAAAACGGCGGCCGCCTGACTGTGACTCTCGGTTTTCCGAAACGCCGTGACCCTCTCACGGAATATCTGGTGGGTGCGGCCAGAGCGGCTCTCATCCGCAATTTCCCGGAAGTGGAGAGCGAAGTGAAGGCCGTGGTGGTCGATGAGGTCAAGCCTAAGAAAAAAGTGCTCGACCTGGATAATTCACAGCTTGAACAGGTAAAGCACATAATAGGTGTGGCGTCTGGCAAGGGCGGTGTGGGCAAATCCACGGTGGCTGTCAATCTGGCCATCGCCCTGGCCCGTATGGGCTATAAGGTGGGATTGGCCGATGCCGATGTCTATGGCCCGTCAGTGCCGACTATGACCTCCACTGTGGGCGTGCAGCCCGATGCTGTGGAGGAGGACGGGAAGACCTGGATACTCCCTGTTGAGAAGTATGGGGTCAAATGGATGTCCATCGGTTACTTCGCAAGCGAGGAACAGGCTCTCATCTGGCGCGGCCCTATGGCCAGCAATGCTCTTAAGCAGATGATTCTGGAGGTGAAATGGGGAGAACTTGACTTTCTTCTTATAGATATGCCTCCTGGAACAGGTGATATCCATATCTCGCTGGTAAGCGACATTCCTATGGAGAGCGCCGTCATTGTCACTACTCCGCAGAAGGTGGCATTGGCAGATGTGCTGAAGGGCGTCAATATGTTCCAGAATGACAATGTTCATAAGCGCATTATCGGTTTGGTAGAGAATATGGCCTGGTTCACCCCGGCAGAACATCCTCAAGAGCGATATTATCTTTTCGGACGCGATGGCGGTGTGAAGATGGCAGAAGATCTCGGTCTCGAACTGCTCGAGCAGATTCCATTGGTGCAGAGCGTGCGGGAAAGTGGTGACTGCGGTGAGCCGATAGCTCTTTCCAGCGGTCCGGATGCGCAGGCTTTTCTGGAATTGGCAGGTAAAATAGCTGAAAAGGCATAGAATATGGCGAAGAGTTCTGAAGATACCCCGATGCTTAAGCAGTATTTCGCTGTGAAAGCGCAACATCCGGAGGCTTTGCTCCTTTATAGAGTAGGAGATTTTTATGAGACTTATGCTGATGATGCGCTGACGGCGAGCAAGGTACTCGGGCTGGTGTTGACCAAACGTTCGAACGGTGACAAGGAGCCTACCCCTATGGCGGGCTTCCCGCATCACGCCGTGGAGACTTATCTTCAGAAGCTGGTGCGCGCAGGGTACAAGGTGGCCATCTGTGACCAGCTGGAGGACCCGGCGCTCGCGAAGAATAAGCTCGTCAAACGTGGTGTCACGGAGATACTTACCCCTGGAATTGCGTTCGGCGAGGGGATGCTGGACCAGAAGGAGCACAATTTTCTGGTCGGGATGGAATTTGATAACAACATCTGCGGCGCGGCTTTTCTGGACGTGTCCACCGGAACTTTCCAGGTGGCGCAGGGCAGCATAGAATACATAACCACCCTTCTGGGGTCGCTGAAGGCCAAGGAGATAGTGGTAAGGCGCGAATTGCGCGGCTCCGTGGCGGAGAAATTCCCGGATTACTATATCTCCCCTCTGGATGAGTGGGCATTCGTGTACGACGCGGCTTACGACAAGCTTTGCCGCCAGTTCGGGGTGAAGAGCTTGAAGGGGTTCGGCGTGGAGAGTTTTCAAATCGCTTTATGCAGTGCCGGAGCGCTGATTTTCTATCTGGAACAGACGCAGCACGTAGGCCTGAAAAATATCTGCAGTATATCTCGCATCGACGAAGGCAAATTCGTGTGGATGGACCAGTTCACTTTCCGTAACCTGGAGGTGTTCTCATCGTCTGCCGGCAAGGACGGAGTGAGCCTGGTGGAGAGCATAGACCGCTGTCTTACGCCAATGGGGGCGCGCCTTCTGCGTTCGTGGCTCGCGATGCCGATTTTCTCCATACCGGAGCTCAACGCCCGTCACGATATAGTCCAATTCTTTCACGATAATGATGGGGCTCTCTCGGAATGTCAGGATTTGCTTGACGGAGTCGGAGATTTGGAGCGAATCGTGTCCCGTGCGGCTACGGGCAAGATCCTTCCCCGCGAGGTGAAAAGCCTTTCTCGTTCTCTTGCGCAGATGTCCCCTATATGCCAATTGGCATCTTCATCGCAGGTGGAGGCGCTTGTGAAGCTGTCCTCGCAGATGAAGGGGTGCGATGCTCTGGTGCAGAAGATAGAGGCCACATTGGCAGTCAATCCGGCAGCTCAAGTGGGCAAGGGGGAGGTGATAGCGCGCGGAGTGAGTGCCGAACTGGACGAACTGCGCGACATCTCGTCCGGAGGCAAGGATTATCTGCTTCAGATTCAGAACCGCGAGATCGAACGTACGGGGATTGCCAGCCTCAAGATAGGCTATAACAATGTGTTCGGCTATTATATCGAAGTGCGTAACTCTTCTAAAGACCTTGTTCCTGCGGAGTGGATACGAAAGCAGACTCTCGTGAACGCGGAACGCTATATTACAGAGGAACTTAAGAGTTACGAAGAGAAGATTCTGGGGGCGGAGAGCCGTATCTATGAACTGGAGTCCAGGTTGTATTCGGATCTGGTATCTTATATCGGAAATTATATCAGGGATATTCAGACGAACTGTCGCATAGTCTCGCAGATAGACGTGCTGCAGGGATTTGCCCAGCAGGCCATAGACAGAAATTATTCGCGTCCTGTGATAGATAAGTCGCTGGTTCTGGAGATAGAAGAGGGTAGGCATCCTGTGATAGAATGTAATATGTCTGCAGGACAGGAATATATCCCGAACGATTTGCATCTGGATAGCAAGAAGGATCAGATTATGATTCTTACCGGTCCTAATATGGCGGGTAAGTCGGCCCTTCTGCGGCAGAGCGCCCTTATCGTACTTATGGGCCAGATTGGTTCGTTCGTACCGGCGAAAAAGGCGCATTTCGGATATTTCGACAAGATCTTTACCCGAGTAGGTGCGAGTGATAACATTTCACGCGGTGAATCTACTTTTATGGTGGAGATGCTGGAGACATCGATGATTATGCATAATCTGAGCGAGAGGTCGCTGGTGCTGCTCGATGAGATCGGGCGGGGAACCTCGACCTATGACGGAATGTCCATCGCCAGGGGCATAGTCGAATACATTCACGGATACGGCCACGGGGCCAAGACTCTTTTCGCCACGCATTATCACGAACTGAACGATCTGGCGGACTCTTTGCCGAGGGTGGTGAACTATCATATAGCTGTGAAGGAAGAAGGGAAGAACATAGTGTTCCTAAGAAAACTTCTCCCTGGAGGAGTGGCTCACAGCTTCGGTATCCACGTAGCCAGGATGGCTGGTATGCCGAAGGAGGTTGTGGAGGCGGCTGAAAGGACGCTTAAATCTCTGGAAAAGGTGGAGAAGGCGGGGGCGGCTCTGTCGGAGAACGACTATCAGCTGTCGCTTTTCCAGCTGGACGACCCGACTCTTTCTTCCATTCGTGATCAGCTCGCAGAGGCGGATCTTAACAATATGACCCCTCTTCAGGCTTTTGATTTGCTAAGACGCCTAAAAGAGGAACTTGGGGTCGAATCATAAAATGAAAAAGTTAGTTAGTTCTGTATTTCTACTTCTTTTCTGCCTTTCCGGTTGGGCGCAGATCCGGAAGCAGAGTATTGGTCTGACTGTCAGATATCTGCCGAGACTGTAGGTGATGGATCAGGTGATTTGTTAAGCCAGGGACTAAGGGAAATTGCGTATAGTCCGCTGGAAAATAAAAATTATAGGTTGACTCTTCTTAGAGGAGTGGAGATAGATAACGGCGAATTCGCTTTTACCACGATATATAATCCAGAATCTAAATATAAATTAGTACTTTTGCATCTCTCCGACGAGGCGTACGGATATTTTAATGCGATGTATAACAAGGAAAACAATTTCCTGGGCAAATTAGGTCTCGCACCTGCCAATTATGCCTATACAAACATCGTTAATGGGTACGGCGTATTCGGAGCGGTCGACAGATCAGAGAAATTGATAAAATTCAAATAATCATGAAAACAGTTAAATTACTCGCTATCGCTGCCACAGTGGCAGTTCTGGCATCCTGCGGAGTTCTGGGAGGATCATCTGCAAGTTCATCGACTACAACTTCAGCCGGCACCACCTCCGGACAGGCTTGCGGTGCCGCCCTCAAGAACCTTTACTCTCAGTATAAGACTGATGGTTCGCTCGATCTGAAGAATCTTACCAATGTGGTGAATCTCGCCACACTTGCCAACGGCGTTCAGGGCCTCAAGGGACAGGACGACAAGACCTCCTTCTACAAGGAGTTCGCCACAGGACTTGTTCTCGGTTCGAACAACCTCGTAAGCACAAGCAACTCTTCAAGCGTAACATCTTCTCTGTCAACGCTTTCAAACCTCGACCTGTCTGCTCTCACCACAGCTGCATCCACAGCCCTCACGAAGAGCAACTCATCATCTTCCACTGCAAGCAGTCAGACCCGCACCAGCACATCTACAGCTACGTCACTTTCTAACAATGCTGACGTTACCAAAGCTGTAAGTACCGTGTCTTCTATCCTCAGCCTTCTGGGCAAATAGTCTGGCGCCGACAAAAAAACAGGCCCCCGGTTTGTCGCCGGAGGCCTTTTTAGTTATTGGCCATTAGTTTATTCTTTTACTCTGAACCAGCTCATCGTGCGTCCCATAAGCCCTTTCTTATCCAGGGACCCCTTCACTTTAAGGACATCGCCTTTCACAGTCATAGAGCAGAAATAGGTCTTTCCGCACCCCGGGTCATAGATCTTGCCGCCGGTGTATTTCTCTCCCTGTTTTACGAGTCCGTGGAGCATATCAAGTCCCAGGATAGGGCGTGAATGAAGGCTCTTGTCCGGGTTAAGAAGGTCTGTACAAGGCGTTCCGTCGGGCATATTAGGCTCTGCAAGCCACACGATGCGGCCGTTGTAGGAGTCGCCGTCCTGATATACCTCCACGATAGCGCTGCCGTCATCCAATTTCCATTTTCCCAGTACGTCCTGGGCGAAAACTGCCACTGAACTTATCGCCAGAAAGGCGATAACAGATAAAATTTTCTTCATTTTTGTTTGGGTTTTAGTAAAAGTGCCTCGGACGAGACTCGAACTCGTACAGCCATTTCTGGCCAAGGGATTTTAAGTCCCTCGTGTCTACCATTCCACCACCAAGGCAATCCGCACAGGCTGCAAATATACTAAAAATATCTTTTCTCGTGTTTGACCAGGGACAGAAAGATAAAGAGCATCACCGTGAAGGACAGAAGGGACGTGCCTCCGTAGCTGATGAATGGAAGCGGAATCCCGATGACTGGCATCAGCTTGACGGTCATTCCGATGTTGATCACCATATGCATAAAGAAGCACGACGCTATGCAGTATCCGTACACCCTGTTGAACGGATCGCGGCACTCTTCAGCCACCTTCAGGATACGCCAGATAAGATATGATAACAGCGCGAGGAGGATGAAGCAACCGATGAATCCGAACTCCTCGCCTATCGTGCAGAAAATGAAGTCCGTACTCTGTTCCGGCACGAACCCGTAAGTCGTCTGCGTCCCCTGCAGGTAGCCCTTTCCTGTAAATCCGCCAGAGCCTATCGCGATAAGCGACTGATTTACATTATATCCTGCACCTGTAAGATCGTCCTTTATGCCAAGCAGCACTTCCACCCTCTGTCTCTGGTGCGGCTTGAGCACATGGTCGAACACGAGGTTCGAGCCGAGAATGGTGACTGTCCCGATGACGGCGACCATAACGATGAACAGCCGCAGCTGGCGTCTGGCCTTGAACGTCTTCGCTATGGAATTCCGCGTTATGAGGTAGTATGCCAATATTATGACTGCCAATGAGATGAACGCCACCCAGAGCGGGAACTTGATGGACAGGATGAACAGCGTGATGAGCAGCAGAAGCAGCATTATCCACCATCCGGAGAGTCCCTCGCGGTAGAGTACGAAGATGTATCCGAGATAGATGAGGACAGTGCCCGTCTCCTTTTCTGCCAATATCAGCACGGCCGGCAGGCCCACTATGGCCAGCGTCAGAAGAGTGTCCTTCAGGCGTGAGGAGTTGAATCCGTGCCCCCGCAGGAAGTGCGCCAGGACAAGCGAAGTACAGATTTTCGAGACTTCGCAGGGCTGGAAGCTGACCGGGCCAAGCCTGAACCAGGATTTGGAACCGTTGATCTCCGTTCCGAACACTATGGTGAACATCAGCAGCAGAAGCACGCAGACGTAGGCCGGGGTGGAGATTACTTCCCACAGATAAGGTTTTATGACGAAGAGTATTACAAGTCCCGTGATTATGGAAACTCCTATCCAGACGAGCTGTTTGCCGGCCCTGGTGTGAAGGTCCAGAATGGATAGAGACCCTTCGGCGGAATGTCCCGCGGCGTAGATGCTTATCCATCCTATGAAAACCAGCAGCAGATAGCAGACGATGATTTTCCAGTCCACCGTCTGTCCAAGCCCTCTGTTGTATCCCCGTCCTGTCATAACTATTGTTTTTCCACGTTCATAAGGTCAGCGGAGATGACGTAGTTTTCCATCCACCTGCGTGAAGGGGCGATGTCTCCGTTAAGATATTTTTCTATCAGGAGCGAGGCTGTCGGGCAGGCCCAGCGGGCGCCGAATCCTGCGTTCTCTATGTAGGCCAGGACTGCGATCTGCGGATTCTCGCGCGGGGCGAAGCAGATGAAGACGGAATGGTCGGCACCGTGCGGGTTCTCGGCTGTGCCGGTCTTCCCGCACACATCGAGTCCCTCGATGGCGGCCAGGGCCGCGGTGCCGCCCGCCGCAGTACCTGCATTCACCGCCTTCCACATACCCTCGATGGCTTGCTCGAAATGGACGGAATCCACTTTCGTGTAATGTCTCTCTTTATATTTAGGGTCTATCTTGACCTCGTCATTATCCTTGATTATATGCGGTGTAACATAGTACCCGCGATTCGCGATAGTCGCACACAGATTGGCCAGCTGCAGAGGCGTGGCACCTATTTCTCCCTGCCCGATGGACAGCGACACTATGGAAGGAAACTTCCATCTTCCTTTCCCGTAAAGCCTGTCGTAAAGCTCGCCTTTCGGAATGGTCCCCGAAGCCTCGTTAGGAATGTCGCATCCCAGCGCCTCCCCGAAGCCGAAACTCGTTACGTATTCCCGCCATTTGTCGAAGGCTTCGCTCACCGACCCGTATTTCGGATTTTCCAGAATATCCTTGAACACATAGCAGAAATAGGCGTTGCACGACATCATCACCGCATCCGTAAAATTGATGGGAGAACGGTGCTGGTGGCAGCCTAGCTTGCGCGTGGACGTGTAGTAGAATCCCTTGTCGCAAGGGTGTGTATCCTGCACTTTCAGAACATCTTCCTGCAGCCCTATCATCCCGTTTACGAGCTTGAACACCGAGCCCGGAGGATAGCTGGCCTGCACGGGACGATTGAAAAGCGGCTTGTCCGGATTCTGGCTGAGTTCCGTGTACCGGCTTCCCATATTGGACAGGTCCGCCACGTCGATTCCCGGGCTGGAAACCAGTGCCAGAATCTCCCCGGTGGATGGCTCTATGGCGACCAGGCTCCCGCGCTTGTTCTGCATAAGGGATTGGCCATACTGCTGAAGATGGGCATCTATCGTGGTAGTGATGTCCTTGCCCTTCTGGGCGGGCAGGTCATCGTCACCGTCGTTGTACCGGGTAAGGATGCGGTTGTGCGAGTTGCGCAGATAGATGTTGTATCCGTTTTGTCCCCTGAGATCCTTTTCCCGCACAGCCTCAAGTCCTGTTATTCCGGCGTGGTCTCCGCTCCTGTATTCCGGATGTCTGCGGATATATGCTTCGTCCACTTCCCCCACATAGCCCAGCAGGTTTCCTCCGGCGTTGAAAGGGTAGTCGCGGGTATTGCGTTCCCTTATGTGGAAGCCCGGAAACCAGTACTGCATCTCCGAGAAATGCGCATATACCTCCTGGCTCACGTCGGGAAGGAAAACTAGGGTCTTGTATCCTATCCTGGAGCGGTAAGTGCGGTAATAGTCAAGTTTTTCGCTCAGGAACTCCTTCTCTATGCCCAGCAGGGAGCAGAGCGCGGCCGTATCCAGGTCCCTTATTTCGCGCGGGGTCACCATCACGTCGTACGAAGTCTTGTTCCCTACAAGTATCTGCCCTGTCCTGTCGTAGATGATGCCGCGCGGTGCCAGAATGGTCTCCTTGACGATGGAGTTGTTAAGTGCGTCGGTCTTGTAGCTGTCATTGATGACCTGTATATAGAAAAGCCGGCCGAGAATGATCAGAACGGCCATCCCGAATCCTATCAGCAGTCTGCGGTATCTGTTGGTGGAATCCATGCTCAGATCTCCTTCACCGCGGTGACTTTAAGGGCGATGCAGACTGTCGCGCTGACCAGCGTCGAGCAGATCCACCTGAGCAGCAGGAAGTTCCATCTCAGTGTGCCTGCGCTGTCGAAAAGACAGTACATGAGAAAATACACGGCGCACAGCAGCGTGAGGGACAGTATCAGGTCCTTGGAAAGTTTATTTTCGTCCGGGCGGTCCTTCAGGATCATAGGTCTGACAAATACGCACGGCAGCAGGGCGCAGCTGGTTATGCCCACGGTGCAGGAGGAGGCGAAGTCTATCGCCAGTCCGAAGATGAATGCGGCTGCCAGATATCCCGGACGTTGCTGCTTGCCCGGAAGGCAGAACACCAGAAGCGGCAGCAGGCTGATATCCAGCAACCGCGACAGGTTAAGGAAATTGTTCATCAGCACCTGGATGATGCCGAGCACGAGCGCGTATATGATGAGATGCCTTTTGCTCACAGCTGTTCCCCCCTTTCTTCCAGTTCAATTATCTCGTCGTGATGTCTGGCCTTCAGCACATACACGAATTCCAGCGACGAAAAGTCCTGGAAAAGCCTCACCGTGACCTCTTTCGCCGCACCGTTGCGTATTCTTTCGCCCGTCACCACGCCCAGAGGCATATCCGAAGGAAACAGCTCCGAATATCCGCTGGTCCATACCGTGTCGGAGGGGTTCACCTGCGTGTGGAGAGGGACTGGCTGCAGCACGGCCATATCGTCGTGAATTCCGTCCCAGGAGAGCGTCCCGATGACGGAAGAATGCCCGAGTCGAGCGCTGACGGTGGTCTGCGTGTTCTGCAGGGTACGTCCGTAGGACATATGTGCGGACACGATGTCGGTCACTCCCACCACACCCTTGGCAGTCACCACCCCGCAATGCGGGTACACTCCGTCTTCACTGCCCTTGTCGATGATGAAATAGTTCTTTCCGCCGTTTGTGCTCAGCTTTACGATCTGTGCCAATTGGCATTCAAAAACCGGGTCGAGCGTGCCCAGAGAATCTGTCCGGCCTCGCCGCTCGAGCGTGCGGTAGTGCTGAAGCTCTTCCCACAGAAGGGCGTTCTCCGCGTTCAGCTCCCTGTTCTTCCCGTTCAGGCCAATGTAGGCTCTCGCCCTGGTCCCTCCGGACCACAGCCAGGCCTTGACCTTGCAGGAGAAACTGTTCACCCAGACGCTTCTATAGGAATCGGAAGCCCCCAGAATAGCGATGGCAGCGGCCTCCAGAATGATGAAAGTCGCTGCTGCCCATAAGTTTCTCGCCGCTTTCCGAGGTACGACCATGGCCTACCTCATAAGGAATTTGTATCTGTCGGTGTTCTTTATCGCCTTGCAGGTGCCTCTCGCCACGGCGTGAAGAGGATCCTCGGCTACTATGAAATTGATGTTTACCTTCTCGGTGAGTCTCTTCGCGAGTCCTCTGAGAAGTGCGCCGCCGCCGGAAAGATAGATGCCGTTTTCGATGATGTCGGAGTAAAGCTCCGGAGGGGTCATCTCCAGCACGTGCATTATGGATGTCTCGATCTTGGCGATGGATTTGTCCAGGCAGTGGGCGATCTCCTGATAGGTGATGGTCGCCTCCACCGGGTGTGCCGTCATTATGTTCGGGCCGTTTACCACGAATGGCTCCGGTTCGTCGTCCAGTTCCGTGATGACGGCACCGACAGCCCATTTTATCTTCTCGGCCGTCACTTCACCCACCTTGATGTTATGCTGCTGACGCAGGTAGTACTGGATATCTGATGTGAACACGTCGCCCGCTACGCGGATGCTGTCCTGCTCCACCAGTCCTCCAAGCGAGATGACCGCGATCTCCGTGGTGCCGCCGCCTATGTCCACAACCATATGTCCCTTAGGGGCTTCCACATCCAGGCCAATTCCCAGGGCTGCAGCCATTGGCTCGTATATCAGATATACGTCCCTTCCTCCCGCGTGTTCGGTAGAGTCGCGCACGGCGCGGATCTCCACTTCCGTACTGCCGGAAGGGATGCCGATCACGACCTTGAGGTTAGGGGTGAAGAGGCTGCTTTTCTTCTTGCTCACCTGGCGGATGAATCCGCGTATCATCATCTCGGCCGCGTTGAAGTCGGCGATTACGCCGTCCTTGAGGGGCCTGATGGTTCTGATGGTGGGATTGATGCGCTCGTGCATCTTTTTCGCCTCGTTTCCTATCGCGATGCATTTGCCTGTGGCCACGTCCACGGCCACTATACTTGGTTCGTCGAGAACGATCGCACTGTTCTGGTAGATGATGGTGTTCGCCGTTCCGAGGTCTATTGCCAGTTCCTGATTAAGAAATCCGAAAGCCATATTCAAGATTATTAAAAACGTTAAATGCAAAAATAAACATTTTTGTTAGTAATTTTGTACGAATGGAAAGCAATATGGATAAAAAAATATATGCCGTATTCGTGGCCGGAGGCTCGGGTGTGAGGATGGGCGGCGCCACCCCCAAACAGTTCCTCGACCTGGCCGGCAAACCTGTGCTTCTCCGGACCGTGGAGAGGTTCGTGGAGGCGATAGAGAACATAAACATCATAGTGGTTCTGCCCAAGGCTCATTTTGAGACTTGGCGGAAGATCTGCCTGGAAGCCAATTTCCATTATCCCCAGATACTGGTGGGCGGAGGCATCACCCGTTTCCATTCCGTGCAGAACGCTCTCGCAAAGGTCCCGGACGGGGCTGCGGTTCTGATTCACGACGGAGTGAGGCCTATGGCAAGTCCTTCACTTATAAACAGATGTGCCGAATTGGCCCTGGAAGGCGAGAGCGTCATTCCGGTTACTCCGGTAACGGATACGCTCAAATCCCTGGTGCCTTCGGAGGTGGAGGGCGAGTGGAAGGAGAGCGGACTTCCGGCTCCTGACCGCGGGACCCTGTTCGGTGCCCAGACCCCGCAGGCCTTTCCTTCGGAAGTGCTGAAGCGGGCATACAGGTGTGCATATCAGGTAAGTTTCACCGATGACGCTTCGGTGGCCGCATATAATAAAATACCTCTCACCTATATTCAGGGGGAGAGGTACAATATCAAGATCACCACGCCGGAGGATCTGGAGTTCCTGCGCAAGGTCTATTGATCCCTGTGGACCCAGATCTGTCTCTTTACCGGTTCGTCGAGTGAAACCATCGTCTCGGTGGACTGCACGAAAGGAATCTTCTGGATGGTGTTCAGCGCCACTTCCATCAGGTGGGCGTTGTCTCTGCAGTAAAGTTTGATCAGTATGGCGCTACGTCCCGTGATGAAGTGGCATTCCACTATCTCGTGAACGTTCTTGAGCGCTTCGATCACTTCGCTGTACTTGTTGTTCTCCGTAAGGTTCAGGAACATGAAGGCACAGATGGTGTAACCTATCGATGACGGCTTGATAAGAGTCGATGATCCATAGATGATCCCATTCTCTTCGAGTTTCCTCACTCTCTGGTGAATGGCAGCACCGGAAACTCCGCAGTCCCTCGCGATTTCGAGGTACGGTTTTCTGGCATCGTTGATAAGTTCTGAGAGGATAATTCTATCCATCTCGTCCAGTTCGAATCGGTTCATTATTTTTTCTTTGTGGTTTTTCTTGTCGGTGCGCCCTGAGATATGATCTCGCGGCATTGCTGCTCCGTTATCGTATCAGGGTCGGTTCCTTTCGGCAGCTTGTAATTCTTGCCGGAAGCCTTGATGTAAGGTCCGTAAGGCCCGACCAGGACGGTGATTTCTCCCCACTGGTGAAGGGGACCCTTGGCAGGGGCCTTCTTGATAAGAGCTTCGCACTCACCGAGGGTGATTTTCAGAGGATCCGTTCCGCGCGGGAGAGAGAAATTCTGCCCGTCCCACTGGAGATAAGCTCCGAATCTGCCTTTTCTGATGACGATGTCCTTCCCGTCCAGTGCGCCCACGGTGCGCGGCAGGGAGAACAGTTTGAGCGCCTCCTCCAGGGTGATGCTTTCTATCAGCTGCCCGTCGGCGAGGCTCGCGCAGATCTTCTCGCCATCTTCGCCCTTTTGCACGTACGGTCCGAACTGGCCAAGTCTGGCCACTATCATTTTCCCGTCCGCAGGGTCAATGCCGATTTCGCGCTCGACCTTACGGTAGTCCTTGCTGCTGAGCGCTTTATCCACTTCACTATGGAACGGCGGATAGAAGTTCTGCATGCATTTCTGCCAATCTGTCCGTCCTTCGGCTACCTTGTCGAAGTCGTTTTCTATGTCGGCGGTGAATCCGTAGTCCAGAATGTCCGAGAAGTTTTCCACCAGATAGTCGCTTACAGCCATACCTATGTCGGTAGGCAGGAGCTTGCCTTTCTCGGCGCCCACCTTTTCGGTCTTTTCGCCGCTTGTGATGACCCCGTCCCTAAGTGTGTAGTCGGTGACCGTGCGGTTCGTGCCTTCCTTGTCACCCTTCACCAGATATCCTCTTCCGGTGGTCAGAGTGCTGATGGTAGGAGCGTAGGTCGAAGGACGGCCGATGCCAAGTTCCTCGAGCTTCTTGACCAGCGACGGTTCGGAGTAGCGGTAAGGCGCCTGGGTGAATTTGCATACGGCATCCACTTTCCGGGCGGTGAGGATGTCCCCCGGGTTCATCGGAGGCAGAATCTTCGGAGAGTTTTCGTCTTCCGCTTCATTCAGGTCGTCGGACCCTTCCATATAGAGTTTGAGGAATCCGTCGAAAAGAATCTCGCTGGACTGGATGAGATAATGCTCGCTTCTTTTGTCGAGTCCGACTTTGATATTGGTATTGAGCAGTCTGGCCTCGGCCATCTGACTGGCGAGGGTTCTTCTCCAGATAAGGTTGTAGAGCTTCTGCTCCTGAGGGGTGCCCTCTATCTGCGTGTTCTCTATGAACGTAGGTCTTATGGCCTCGTGTGCCTCCTGAGCTCCTTTCGAATGGGTTTTGAATTGGCGCGGATGAGAATACTCCTCACCGAAATTGTCTATTATGAATGCCTTGGCCGTGTTCAGCGCCAGAGAAGAGAGGTTCGTGGAGTCGGTACGCATATAGGTGATGAGTCCGTGCTCGTAGAGAGACTGCGCGAGTCTCATAGTCTGGCTGACGGAAAATCTCAGCTTGCGTCCGGCTTCCTGCTGCAGTGTGGAGGTGGTAAATGGTGCCACCGGGTATCTGCTGCCTTCCTTTTTGTCGGTGAAGGTGATGGTATAGACTGCGCCGATGCTGTCCTGAAGGAACTGCCTGGCCTCTTCTTCGGTCTGGAATTTCTCTTCAAGCGTTCCCTTGACCTTGCTTTTCCCTACGGCGAATTCAGCTTCGACTCTGTAGAAAGGCTTGGCCTCGAAGGCGAGGACCTCGCGCTCCTTATCCGTAACCAGTCTCAGGGCTACGCTCTGTACGCGCCCGGCGGAAAGTCCGCGCTTGATCTTTCTCCAGAGCACAGGTGACAGTTCATATCCTACGAGCCTGTCCAGGACTCTTCGGGCCTGCTGTGCGTCCACGAGGTTCATATCCACGCCGCGCGGGTTTTTCAGAGCCTCGAGTATGGCGTTCTTCGTAATCTCGTGGAAAGTGATGCGCCGGGTCTTCTCCGGGTCCAGCTTGAGGGTCTGCTGCAGGTGCCAGGCTATGGCTTCTCCCTCGCGGTCCTCATCGGATGCGAGATAGACCATATCGGCCTTCTTGGCCAGAGCGGCCAGTTCGCCTACGGTTTTCTTCTTGTCGGAAGGTATTATGTATTTGGGAACGAAGCCGTGCTCTATATCGACGCTGAGTTCGTTTTCCTGCAGGTCCCGGATGTGACCTTTTGATGATACTACTTTATAGTCGTTACCCAGAAACTTCTGGATTGTGGCAGCTTTATGTGGGGACTCCACTATTACTAAATTCATACTGCAAAGATTTCACAAATAAAGGATTTTTCAAAATTATTTAAGTATTTTTGCCGCTATTATGAAGCAGCGTACACGAAAAAGAATAGTCGTCTGGTTTTGGATTATAATCGCATTGCCTTTCGTGGCAATTTTTTCGCTGGTGTTTTGTGTCGCTCATTTCGCGCAGATTCCTTCCTTCTCCGAATTGGAGCATCCTAACAATAATCTGGCTACCCGGCTCATTTCGTCTGACGGGGTGGTTATCAGCACTTTCCACATAGAGAACAGAACCTATGTGTCGTACGAGGACATCTCCCCGAACGTCATAAACGCGGCCGTGGCCACGGAGGACGTGCGCTTCTATGACCACAGCGGAATAGACTTCAAAAGTCTGGGCCGTGTCCTGGTCAAGACCTTTTTGATGAGGGATTCGAGCCAGGGTGGAGGAAGCACCATCACCCAGCAGCTGGCCAAGACGCTTTATCCCCGCGAGGAGGCGTTCACCGGCTTTCCTGGGGCCAAGTATGTCTCCCTGGTGTGGACAAAGCTGAAGGAGTGGGTTACGGCGGTCAAGCTTGAGAAGAACTATACGAAGGACGAGATAGTGGCGATGTACCTGAATTCCATCTTCTACGGAAGCGGAGCATACGGCATCAAGGCCGCCAGCGAGACCTTCTTCGGGAAGGAACCGTCCGAGCTGAACATTCAGGAGGCCGCGATGCTTGTAGGTGCGGTCAACAAGCCTACCCGCTACAATCCGACCCTCAACCCGACGGCGGCCAAGACGAGACGCGATTTCGTCATCTCGCAGATGGAGAAGGCCGGTTACATCACTGCCGCCGAGAAGGTATTGGCCCAGAACAGCCCGATAGAGCTGAACTATTCCGTTCAGGACCACAATTCCGGTCTGGCCCCTTACTTCAGGGATATGATAAGGCGCGAGATGAGCGCTTCGAAGCCCCGCAGGAACCAGTATCTCTACGAGGACGAGTACGCGGCCGACACCGTAAGGTGGAATCAGGACCCGCTGTACGGGTGGCTGAACAAGCATACGAAGGCCAATGGCGAAAAATACAGCCTGGACCGCGACGGTCTGAAGATTTACGTCACCATCAATTCCAGGATGCAGAAATATGCCGAGGAGGCGGTAAGGGAACAGCTTTCCCAGAATCTGCAGCCGGTGTTCAACAGGGAACTGAAGCACCGCCGCCGTCCGCCGTATCCAAATGACATAGACACCGCCGCATACAATACCATCATGAAGCAGGCCCGCAAATGGAGCGAGAGATACCGTGTGGGACGCAAGGAAGGCCTGTCGGAGAAGGAGATTCTCGACCAGTTCAAAAAGCCGGTCAAGATGAGGGTCTTCGCGTGGAACGACAAGGGCTATGTGGACACGGTGATGACTCCGAACGACTCCATAAAGTATTGCAAATCATTCCTCAGGGCGTCGTTTATGGCGATAGAGCCGGGAACCGGCGAGGTGAGGGCTTATGTGGGAGGTCCGTCATACAAGTATTTCAAATACGACAACGTGCGCCAGGGAAAGCGCCAGGTGGGAAGTACCGTCAAGCCTTTCCTCTATACGCTGGCCATGCAGGAGGGTATGTCGCCTTGCGACAAGGTGGTCAATATGCCTCAGACCTTCAAGGTGAACGGGGAGACCTGGACGCCGCGAAGCACCGACCGTGCGGACTATATAGGCAAGACCGTGACCCTCAAGTGGGGACTCACCCACAGTTCGAACAACATCTCCGCCTATCTTATGAAGCAGTTCGGCCCTGTGGCTATGGCCAGGATGATGCGCAAGATGGGCGTTACCAGCCATATAGACGAAGTTTATTCGCTCTGCGTGGGCCCTGCAGACCTGACGCTCTGCGAGATGGTGTCCGCTTTCAACACATTCCCGTCCAAGGGAGTGTATTCTTCGCCGCTCTTCGTCACCAAGATAGAAGACAGCGACGGGAACCTGCTTACCGAATTCACGAACAGGAAGGTGGAGGCGATAAGCGACCGTACGGCCTATCTTATGGTCAATCTTATGGAAGGCGTCATCAATCACGGAACGGGCGTGCGTCTGAGGGGCCGGTACAAGCTGACCGGAGAGATAGCAGGCAAGACCGGTACGACCAACGACAACTCCGACGGCTGGTTCATAGGCTATACCCCGAAGATAACGGCGGGAATATGGGTCGGAGGCGAGGACAGAATGGTGCATTTCAAGGACCTGGCCCAGGGAAGCGGTTCCAATATGGCTCTTCCTGTGTGGGGTATCTTTATGCAGAAATGTCTGGCCGATCCTGCTCTGGACATCAGCGAATATGATACTTTCGAGGCTCCTGCCGGGATGAATCTTGACCTGAGCTGTACCGGAGGCGACATCGAGACCGAGGAGAACGCCGCGGAATTTTTCGGAACGCAGCCGGACGAAGGAGAGGACTTTTTCAACTAAGATGTATTTCGAATATAACGGGATAAAGGTTTATTATGAGCAGAGTGGAGAGGGGCAACCACTGCTTCTTCTCCACGGGTGGGGGTGTACCCACGAGGTTTTTGAAGCCTTTATGCCGGATTTCTGCGCCAACCATCAGGTGACGTCCCTTGACTTTCCGGGATTCGGACAGTCTGAAGAGCCGCAACAGGTGTGGGGCGTGGAGGAATATACGCGTATGCTCGAAGCTTTGTGCGTTCATCTTCAGATAGTTAAGCCAAGTATTGTGTGTCATTCGTTCGGAGGCAGGGTCGCGATTCTCTTCGCGTCACGTAACGTCGTGGGCAGGATGATATTTGCAGATGCAGCCGGCGTCAAACCCCGCAGGCCGCTGAAATACTATATAAAGGTATATTCGTACAAATTGGCCAAATGGTGGCTGCTCAAGATCTGTCACGATGAGGACAGGTTCCGGGCGCTCAGAGCGTCACGCGGGTCTTCCGACTACAGGAACTCTTCCGACAGGATGAAGGCCATTCTGTCGCGGGTGGTCTCCGAGGATCTGAGGGGGTATCTCCCGAGGATTCAGGCTCCTGTCCTGCTGTTCTGGGGGGAGAACGATACTGCCACTCCGCTCAGGGACGCCCGCATAATGGAGAAGATGATCCCCGATGCGGGCCTGGTGCTGGTGGAGGGCGGATCGCACTTCTCGTTTCTGGATAATCCGGGCCTTTTCCGGTCTATGATTCAAACATTTCTGAAATAATGCACATCGGTATCAGAATAGCTCTTTACGCGGTCTCGGCTCTGCTGTATTTCAGGTTCATATTCTATTATATGAATATGTTCCAGCAGAACTCGTATCGTCCGGAGAGGTTCTTGCGCTGGCTCAAGGCCAATCCTTTACCGCACCTAAGGCGTCCTGCCAAGGTGAAATTCGTGTTCACCCAGAGGATGAAAAGGCTTTTCGCCGTGGAGGCGCTGGTGTTCGCATTGGCCTGTGTGGTTTCCGTCTGGGCGGCATGGGCATTGGCCCTTCTCAGCCCGTTCGCACTGCTGCTCTCGAATCTGCTGGTCTCTCCTGTAGAGAAGGCGGTTACGAGGTGGTTCTACCGGGATGCACAGAAGCGGCTCCGTGCCCACAAGGATCTTATAATTATCGGCGTTACTGGAAGTTACGGGAAGACCAGCACTAAGAATTATCTGTATCGTGTACTTAGCGAGAAGTACAATGTCTTGATGACCCCGGGTAATTTCAATACCACACTGGGCGTCGTGAGAACGATAAGAGAGCACCTTGAGCCTTATCATCAGATCTTTATCGTGGAGATGGGGGCCAAGCAAAGGGGAGATATAAAGCAGATCTGCGACCTGGTTCATCCGACCATAGGGATAGTGACTGCCGTGGGGCAGATGCATCTGGAGACCTTCGGCAGTTTCGAAAATATCCAGAAGACCAAGTTTGAACTTATAGAGTCTCTTCCTGCGGACGGTTACGGCGTGATAAACGCGGAGTCGCAGGGAATCGCATCATATAAAGGAGTGCCGGAGCACTGCAGGGTAGAGAGTTACGGAATCGACGCCCACCGCTGTTCGGTCAGGGCCTGTGATGTAGAGTATAGCGCATCCGGGATGGAGTTCGATCTGATTACCCGCAGTGGCAAGACTCATTATCAGACGCACCTGCTGGGAGATAATAATGTCCTTAATCTTTGTGCTGCCCTGATGGTAGGAGAGTATCTGGGCGTCAGCGAAGAACAGAGACAGAGGGCCGTTTCCAAGATTCAGCCGGTAGAGCACCGCCTGAGCATGTCGCGCAAGGGTGGAATAGTCGTGCTGGATGATGCGTATAATTCTAATCCTGAAGGAGCGGCTATGGCATTGTCCGTTCTACATTCTATGAAGATTCCGCAGGGAGCCAGCAGGATAGTGATCACTCCGGGATTTGTGGAGATGGGTTCGGCTCAGGCTGATGCCTGCTGCAGGCTTGGCGCATTGGCAGCGAAAAGCGCGGATATCCTGGTGGTAGTGAACAGGACGAACCGCGAGGCGATTCTCTCCGGAGCGCGCGGGGCGGGAATGGAGGAAGGGAGGATAATCGTGGCGGATACGCTCTCGCAGGCTCTTTCGCTTGCTGGAAAGTATTTTACGGCGGGATCGGTGGTTCTTTACGAGAACGATCTGCCGGATATGTTTGCATAGTAAAAGTAACAGAATATGAAAATCACAGTAGGTGTCCTCTTCGGAGGGCGTTCAGTTGAAAACGAGATTTCAGTCGTAACCGCATCGCAGGTTATGGAGTCGATGGACAGGGAGAAATACGAGATTGTTCCTATCTACATAGCCAAGACGGGAAAATGGTACACTGGTAAGGAACTGCTTGATCTCAAACGCTATAAGGATATGCCGTCTCTTTTCAGGGACTGCACGGAGGTGTATTTCAAGTCCATTTACGGGGACAGGAATCTTTATTCGAACGGCGGATTTCTGGGCCGCGAGAAGGTAGTGGCGAAGATAGACACCATCCTTCCTACCCTGCACGGTACCAACTGCGAAGACGGAACGCTTCAGGGTGTGCTCGAGGTGATCGGCATTCCGTATGTCGGATGCAACACTTTCGCTTCTGCCAACGGTATGGACAAGATCTCGATGAAGCAGATCCTGCGCGACAGCGGCATCTCTGTAGTGGATTTCGTGTGGTTTACGGACAAGGAATGGGATCACAGTCATAAGGAGACCGTCGAGAAGATAGAGAAGAGCCTTTCATATCCGGTAATCGTTAAACCTGCCAATTCCGGCTCGAGCGTGGGCATTTCTCCGGCGCACAATGAGCAGGAGCTGGTGGACGCCATCGACAACGCCGCCCAGTTCACTACCCGAATCATAGTCGAGAGGATGCTTTCCAATCTTAAGGAAGTGAACTGCTCCGTGATGGGCGACTACTATAACTGCAAGGCTTCCGAATGCGAGGTGCCTCTTCGCAGCGGCGAGATTCTCAGCTATTCCGACAAATATCAGGGAGGCGGGGCCAAGGGCGCCAAGGGCGCGAAGATGTCCGCCGGAAGCAAGCTTGGCAGCAAGGGTATGAGTTCGCTCAAGCGTGAACTCCCGGCCCGCATTCCTTCCGAAGTGACAGCGCTCGTAAAAGATTACGCCATAAGGACTTTCAAGACTCTTGGATGTGAGGGACTCGCCAGAGTGGACCTGATGATAGATCAGGATGACAACCGCGTGTATGTCAACGAGATCAATACCATTCCGGGTTCGCTTTCATCTTACCTGTGGGATTACACCGGAATACCTTTCGGCGAGGTGATCGACACCCTCATTGCCCGTTCCTTTGAAAGGGCCAGAGAGGAATCCTTCAAGGTCGTGGATTTCGGAGGAAACATCTTCGCTTCTGGTAAGTGATTCTTAATCAATTCATAGAAACTACCGTGGCCTCTCTTGGCGGATTGTATCCATCGAGGGAGGCTCGCAATATCCTGACCATTCTCTTGTGCTCCAGATTCGGCTGGTTGCCGTGGGAATTGGCCCTGAAGGGCGGTGAGGATGTGGACTGTTCCGTCCTTGACGGCGATGTGGAGCGGCTTCTGCGCAGCGAACCTGTCCAGTACATTCTGGGGGAGAGCGAGTTCTACGGCCGGCGGTTCAGTGTCAGTCCCTCCGTTCTGATTCCCCGTCCCGAGACCGAACTTCTGGTCGAAACAGCCCTTTCCCTGCCAATTCCGCCTTCGGCCCGGGTGCTTGATCTGTGCACAGGAAGCGGAGCCATTGCCTGGACACTGGCGCTTGAACGTCCTGATTGGAAAGTGACGGGGGTGGATATAAGTCCGGAGGCTCTTTCTGTCGCTGCAGGCCAATTTGATTCCGTTCATAGCCCTCAGTTCATAGAGGGTGATGTGCTGGATCCTGACTTCGTCGCTTCCTTGGGTGAATTTGACCTTATCGTCAGCAATCCTCCATATATAATGGAGAAGGAAAAGGCTTCAATGCGTGCCAATGTGCTTGACTATGAGCCTTCCATAGCGCTGTTCGTGAGCGATGACGATCCACTCGTCTTTTACCGTGCGATAGCGCGCGGGTGTGGGACGCTGCTTAAGGAAAACGGGCGCATCGTAGTGGAATGCAATGAACTTCTCGCCGACCGGACGGCTGAAATCTTCGTCTCGCAGGGACTCCGCGCTGTAAAAATTTTAAAAGATTTTTCGGGCAAAGGGCGTTTTGTTCAGGGGCAATGCTAAAATAGGCGTCTGATTATAAGTCAAATAACAATTAGCCGTGTAAAAACTTTTTTACACGGCTTTTTTTCCGTCACTTTGCAAAAACGAATTGAACCATGAAGACTTTAAGGACTATGAATTACTTTGGCTGGGCGGGTTTGTTGCTTTTGACCGTCCTTGCTTCCTGCAGCAAAACCGGGTCTCATTCCGATTACTTGCTTTACACAGATTCAGATAATGCTACGGAAACACTCAGTTTCGGCCTGAATCAAGTGGCCCGGGTTTTTGCTGCGCTTCCTATCGAAACTCAGCAGATGAATGAGGTTTTCGATGCAGTAAGTTCATCAAGCGCAAACGGTTACGACGAGGAATACACTATGGCCCGGCTTTTCGCTTCTCCTGGCAGCGGGGTAGGAGATGATGCTGCGTCCACCAAGGCAGGACAGTATGTAAGGCCGCTGCGCGACCTGCTCACGGAATATGTGTCTGAAAATGCCGGCACCAAGGCTGCGCCTTTTTCGGCGCAGGAGTTTCTCTCAGAGCTGGAGAGTTCCGATCTTCAGATATATTGGCCCTATTCCGAGGACTGGGACAAGGAGACCCTTCCTATCATCACTTTTGACCCCGGTTACGGGTCGAACTACAATTACGGGTACAGGTTGCACCGCAATTCGCGCGGAGATCTGGCTGTGGATTCAGTCTATGTGGACGAGGCCGTGGCGGAGAAGGCTCCGGTATGGGTAATCAACCGTAACGGCGACTCTTTCGCCACTCCGCTGCCGCTGTTTGTGCCGGAGGGCGCATTGGCATCGGTCCCGTCGGCGTCCACCAAGGCGGCAAGCAGGGTGCTGAGAATGAAGAGCTTCACTATGCTGCGCAACTATGACTCCTGGTTCCAGGGCGGGTCGGAGTTTTTTGTGAAATGCGGTAGCGTGAACGGATTCAGCGCTTCCACGGAGGCCGAATTGAAGCTGTATTCTCCGAGCGTGACGGATTTTATGGTGGCGGTGAAGAGAAAATATCTTAATGTGGAGCGCGAGTATAACGCCATCATTATGACCAATTTTACTAATCAGCTGGAAAATCTGGCGTTTCTGGTCACTGAAGACGATGGGGGCACGCAGACTTCGTGGAAATGTTCGGCCACGGTGAAGGTGAGATCTAAAAGCTATGGGTTCGATGTGGATATTCCGTATAAGGAGAATGACGATATAGTGTGGCGAGGACAGCTTTCCGCTTCATTTTTTCAAAGCGAAGATATCGTAACCGGCAGATTTGGCGATGTGATAATAAAGTTCGAATTGGAATAGATAATTTGAATATAGCAACAAAAATGCTACTTTTGCTATGAAGAGTTCGGAATTGAAACGGTTGTTGCGGAGAAGCGGATGTTTCGTAATCCGTCAAGGTTCGGAGCACGAGATGTGGGAGTCGCCTCTTACGGGGAACAGATTTGCTGTTCCACGGCACGATTCTCAGGAGATACGGACAGGAACGTGTGAGAAGATTAGGAAATTGGCCGGAATATAGAATTAAAAATATATGTACAGGATAACAGCGATAATTGAGAAAGGTCTGGACGGGCGCTATGCAATTTCGTCAGAGCAGAGTTTTGGCAGAAACCATTTTGGCGGTTTTGGGGATACTATTGATGCAGCCAAGTTCGATTTTCGTGAAAGCGTGAAAACCTGCCTTGAATTTGCGAAAGAAGACGGACTCAGCACTCCGGATGAGTACCAGATAGTATTCAAGTACGATGTTCCTTCATTTTTCGAGGATTTTGATTTCATCAATGCCAGCCGTTTTGCTCAATATGCCGGAATAAATGAAAGCAAAATGAGACAGTATAAATGTGGCGTGGCCTTTCCCGGGGAGAGGACAACTAGAAAGATACTTGATGCGATACATCGTATTGGCGCAGAGCTTAGTTCCGTGTCGATATGATGATGTGAAAACGCCAACTGGGAGGAGGAAAATT
>CAVFXO010000039.1:0-22691 GCA_963626825.1 bacterium
ACCTGCCCCAGAGCCCCTTCTACGGAGGGTCACCTTCTTGAAAGGGTGCGGAAATCCGCTTTTCCGCACCCTTTCGCGTAAGCGCCGTAAGCGCCGTAAGCACCGCGTAAGCGTCTCGTATTCGTCTCCGCGACATAGCCCGCCCTGTGATACCTTTGCCGTGATTTCATCTATAAGTGTGTCCGCAACAGAGATACTTGAACTGCCTATTGGCCAGCGCATCGCCACGAGCCTCCGAGTCGTATTCTGCGCCGGTATTTAATGCACGTCTTCCAGGACCCTTTCGAGATAATCGATACGAGGTGGCATATGGATCGCAAAAGTTAGTTATTTTAGGAGATTCTAGTTTTGCCCGTTCCAAAAGAAAAACCCTACAAACAGGAAATCAATAATCCTCACCACGGAGCATTGTAAGAGATGGAATATTGACGCGAAAAAGTGAATGGCAGTCTATGCCGTGATGGAATCTTTGTCAGTATGCAGAAGCAGTAAACTAGATATCGTCTGGAGAAAGAGACTCTTCTTAACGCCGCACAGAGGAGAGCCCCAGCTCAATACTACCTGACAATAGCGAGTGGAACTGCCGGAAAAAAAGGATATCTTTGCAGAGTATGATTTCACAGGTATGGATAAGCGCCCTGGGACTGTGCGGCGCGACACTTATAGGTTCACTCATAGGGTTTTTCTTTAAGAACCTGCCACACAAATGGAATGACATTATCCTGGGCTACTGCGCAGGGGTGATGCTCTCGGCATCGGCGCTGGGGCTCATCGTTCCGGCCTTTGAACTGTGCGGCGGACGGGACTGGTGGGCATTGGCATTCGTATGCGTGGCGGTGATGGCGGGTGCGCTGTTCCTGAACGTGCTGGATCTGATTACCCCGCACCTTCATAAGATCACCGGGTTGGACGCCGAGCAGCATAAGAACAATAGCCATCTGAATCACGTGCTGCTGTTCGTGATGGCCATCGCGATCCACAAGCTTCCGGAAGGTGTGGCGGCCGGAGTCAGTATGAACACTGCAGGAGCGCAGGCTGCGGCCGATTTTTCGGTCTCCATTGGCATAGCGATACAGAATATTCCGGAGGGGATGGTTATCATCGCACCGCTCTTGCTGGCAGGTGTGTCGAGGATGCGCACGCTGGTGATTTCTCTTGTCATTGGCCTGCTGGAGATAGCCGGAGTTTGGCTCGGATATGCGATGGGCTCCATTTCGCAGGCGCTTCTTCCGCCTATGCTCGCCTTTGCCGGCGGCGCGATGCTCTATGTCACTTCCGATGAGATGATCCCCGAGACGCATGCGCACGGCTATGAAAAACAGGCCACGTACGCGCTTCTTCTGGGCTTCATAACTATGCTGCTTGTCGACCTGGCAGGGTAGGATTTGGGGATTATAAGATAAATTTTTACCTTTGAAGTCCACTAATTGTAAGACAATGACCGAAAAGAACATCAATATCTCGTTTATCGAGTACGATTCTATCGAAGAACTTTGCAGCGCGGACGCATCTCTGGTCAGGGAAGCCATCGACGCCATGAAGGGGTCGTTCGCACCATATTCCCATTTTAACGTAGGTGCGGCTCTCAGGCTTGACAGCGGTCGCATCGTGAAGGGGGCCAATCAGGAAAACGCCGCCTTCCCTTCCGGAATGTGCGCTGAGAGAAGCGCGATGTTCGCCGCCGCTTCACAATACCCTCAGGACCATATCAGCTGCATCGCCATCGCGGGCGGACTGGACGGGGTTCAGGCCAATGATCCCGTATCTCCGTGCGGTGCCTGCAGGCAGGTTATGGCCCAGTATCAGCTCAACGCGGGACATCCCATTGAGATTATTTGGGTGGGGGCGAAGAGAATCTGGAAATTTCCGAACGTGGAGTCCATACTTCCGTTCATTTTCGACAATATCTAAACCGTTCAGCCGAAGACCAATATGGCAGTCAGTCCCTTAGAATCGACCAAGCCGCATTTCCTCCTTCTGGATGCTCTGCGAGGCGTGGCCGCACTGCTTGTGGTGTGGTATCACATCTTCGAAGGCTATTCATTTGCGGGCGGAGATATCATAAGAGGAATCAACCACGGCTATCTGGCGGTGGATTTTTTCTTTATCCTGTCCGGTTTCGTAATCGGCTATGCCTATGATGACAGATGGGCTGAAGGATTCACCCTCAAGCAGTTCTTCAAGCGCCGTCTGATAAGGCTCCATCCTATGGTAATCTTCGGCGCGGTAGTCGGACTCGTCACTTTCCTGATTCAGGGAGGAGTCCAGTGGGACGGCACCAGGGTGGCCACTTCCGCCGTGATGTGGGCGCTACTGCTGGCGATGTTTATGATCCCGGCAGTTCCCGGCTGGCCGAACGAAGTGCGCGGGAACGGCGAAATGTTCCCTCTCAACGGCCCCACCTGGTCGCTTTTTTTCGAATACATCGGCAACATTCTGTACGCATTGGCATTAAGAAGGATGTCCGACAGGGCGCTGAAGGTGCTTACGGCAGTGCTCGGCGTCGCGCTCGGAGTGTTTGCTCTCTTCAATGTGTCGGGCTACGGCAGCATCGGGGTGGGCTGGACCCTCGACGGGCTTAACTTTGTAGGCGGTATGCTGAGGATGATGTTCCCGTTCACCCTCGGGATGTACATTTCCCGCACATTCCGCCCGTGCCGCGTGAAAGGTGCGTTCTGGATATGCAGCGCGGTGCTTCTGGCGGTCTTTTACGTGCCGTACCTGCCGTGGACCTGCAGTCTCGGCCGGTTTTTCGGACTTGAACCGACTCTTACTGCCAATGGAGCATTCGAGATTCTGTGCATCGCCGGAGTGTTCCCGCTTCTCGTGCGGATTGCCGCAAGCGCGGGCCAGACCGGCACCGGCGTTTCGGACGGCATCTGCCGGGCACTGGGCGACCTGTCCTTCCCGCTGTACCTGGTGCACTACCCGATAATGTACCTTTTCTACGCGTATCTTATCCGTACGTGCCAATACTCCTTCGCGCAGACCTGGCCGCTGGCCCTCTGCGTATATGCCGGATGTGTGGCTTTCGGATTCCTGAGTTCGCGGTTCTACGACAAGCCTGTACGTAAATGGCTCAAGAAATTGTTAGGTTAGCAATACATAAAATTATGAAACAGAAAATTTTGGGATTGGCGCTGTGCGCATCGGTGATGCTTGGAGGCGTCTCTTGTCTGAAGGATAACGGAACTGAATATGAATACGATACTTTGGCGATGGTAACCATCTGGCCGGAGACGGATTCGTTCAAACTGCAGCTGAACGACAGCACGGTTCTAAGACCGACCAATGTCAGCGTGTCTCCGTATGGTGACAAGGTGGTCCGCGCCTATGCGGGATACACCGAGGCGGACGTGCTCCCGACCGTCACCAAGTCCAGTGAAGAGATGTTCATCAAACACGTCAAACTCAGCTGGGTGGATAGCATCCTGACGAAAAAGCCCGTGCAGACGCTCGGGGACAAGGATGACGACACTTACGGAACAGCCCCGATAGAGATTCTGAACGCCTGGTCCACCGTGGCCGAGGACGGATTCCTGACCCTCAACATCAGGACCATTTCCGGAGCGCCGGGCACCACGCACTACATCAATCTCGTTACCGGATCCGTTCCCGATGATCCGTTCGTGCTGACACTGAGGCACAAATGCGACACGTCATACAGTTCTCTGATGTCCGACGGCATCCTGGCCTTCAACCTCAATGACCTGCCTCACACTTCCGACGAGGTTACCGTCAAGCTCACGTGGACTTCCTTCACAGGTATCAAGACCGAGGAGTTTAAGCTTAAGATGCACAGGGAATAGCGATATGAACGAGTATTTGTCAGAAACACCGATGCTGGATTATTCAGCCGGGCCGATCAGGGCTCTGGTGGAGGAGAGGGGATGGCTCAGGATGGATGAGTTCAACCGCATAAAGTCGATCTATTATTTCATCCGGGACGAGATTCTCTTCGGATATAACTGTGATGACGCTATCCCCGCCACTCGTGTGCTTTCGGACGGCATTGGCCAATGCAATACTAAGGGAACGTTGTTTATGGCGCTTTTGAGAGCCTGCGGCATTCCTTGTCGCATTCACGGATTTACGATAGACAAGCGCCTTCAGAAAGGGGCGATGACCGGGCTGGTTTACAGGAATGCGCCGTGCAACATTTTCCATAGCTGGGTGGAAGTCCTTTACGACGGCAGATGGTTGGAATTGGAGGGATTCATTCTCGACAAGGCCTATCTGAGCGGTCTCCGGAGGCGGTTCAGCACCTGCAGCGGGGCATTTATAGGTTATGGCGTCGCTGTCCGGGACTTTCAGCATCCGTCAGTTGACTTCGATGGAGGCAATACCTACATTCAGAGCGAGGGCATTACGCAGGACTTCGGAATCTTTTCCGATCCGGACACTCTTCTGAAGGTGCACCATCAGGAAATGTCTCCAGTCAAGGCGTTTATGTATCGCCACATCGGACGCCACCTCATGAACCGCAATGTCCGGGCGGTAAGATCCGGGCTACAGGACAGCTGAAGAGTCATCCATTATCCGAAAAAATAGCTATATTTGTGCGCAAAATCCGAAATGAAAAAATCAGTACTCCTTTTAACCATTTCAATTTTGCTTCTTGGCTCCTGCAGCAAAGACTCTTCGCTTGCCCTGATGCAGGGGATGACCACCAGAGATAAGGTCGCGCAGCTTCTGGTAGCGCACCATTATGATCCACAGATCGATTCTTTAGTAATAAATGACCACATTGGCGGGGTGATCGTTATGGTCAGTACCCGCGCTGAGGTCGATACCCTTATACCTAAGTTAAAAGCGAACAGCAAATACCCGCTTCTTACCTGCATAGATGCCGAATGGGGCGCTCAGATGCGACTTCGCGAGGACTTCGATCCACTTCCTTACGCAAATGAGATCACAAGCCGCAAGCAGGCTCGTGAGGTAGGGTATAAGATTGGCCTCGAGCTTGATACGCTTGGAATAGCCATCAATCTCGCCCCGGTAGCCGATGTGAATACGAATCCGGATAACCCCGTTATAGGTTACCGAGCTTTCGGTGATGACGTAAAGACCGTAAGCGACTATGCATCAGCCTATGCCAAGGGCCTTCACGAGGCCGGAATCGGTGCCTGTGCCAAGCATTTTCCGGGCCACGGCGACACTTCCGTGGACAGTCACAAGGCTCTTCCTACCGTAGCTCACGATATGGACCGGCTTAAGAAGGTGGAATTTGCCCCATTCAAAAGACTCATCAAAGAACATATCGAGTTGGTGATGATGGGACATATAAATGTCCCCGCCATCGATCCTTCGGGCGTGCCGTCCAGCATATCCAAGCCTTGTTACGACGTTCTTCGTAAAGATCTTGGATATAAGGGTGTTATAGTAACCGATGGGCTTATGATGAAGGGCCTTCTGAATATGTTCGACGGAGACGATGTAGCGGCAAGTGTGGCTGCTTACGAGGCCGGGGCTGACCTGCTTCTGGGTGCCTGCAGCGTTCACGACATCATCGACGCCATCACGGCGAAAGTCGAAAGCGGGGAATTCTCCGAAGAGGAACTTGACCAGAAAGTTCTTAGAGTTCTGAGGCTAAAGAAGAAATTACACATAATAGAATAATGATTACGGTTTATTGTAAAAATACGGGAACCTATAAAGATTTCCAGGAGGGTACTACGTTACTCGAAATGCTTCCTTTCTTTGAATTCGAACAGCCTTACCCCATTATTTCCGCCAAGGTGAATAATGTGTCACAGGGGCTCAGATTCCGTGTTTACAATAACCGAGACATCGAATTTCTGGATGCTACGAACCCTTGCGCGATGCGAGTTTACACCAGATCGCTGTGGTTCCTTCTGTTCAAGGCGGCGCACGAAACCTTCAAGGGCTGCCGAACCTATCTGGAGCACCCGATTTCCGGAGGATTCTACTGCAACATTAGGAAAAAGGATGATACGCCGCTCGATGAGGCTGACGTAGAGGCACTTAAGGCGGCGATGCAGAAGATAGTGGATGATGACGTGGCTTTCCACCGTAGGGAAGTTCAGATAGGGCAGGCCATCAAGATGTTCCGCGATCTCGGATACATAGACAAGGTCCGTCTGCTGGATACCAGCGAGGATGTCTATACCGATTATTATCTGTTGGGAGACACCCCCGACTATTATTACGGACGACTCCTTCCGCGTGCCGGATACCTCAAGGTCTGGGATATAATGAGATGCTACGACGGAGTGCTTCTTCGAGTTCCGGACAAGAATAATCCTACTGAATTGGCCCCGTTCTGGCCACAGCCTAAGACATATCAGATGTTCAACGAGAACCTCAAGTGGAACATCATTACCCGTCTTAACACCGTGGGAGATGTTAATCATCGTATCAAAAAAGGCCTCGGAAGCGAACTTATTCAGGTTTCCGAAGCTCTGCAGGAGAAAAAGATAGTCCAGATCGCAGAGGAGATAGAGAAGCGTTACTATAGTCCGGATAAAGTGCGCCTGATACTTATCACCGGACCAAGCAGCTCAGGTAAAACCACTGTCTGCAAGAGACTTAGCGTGCAGCTTCGCGCCTGCGGCCTCACCCCGATCTCCTTCTCTACCGACGATTATTTCGTGAACAGGGTGGATACTCCGCTTCTTCCCAACGGCCAATATGACTTCGACAATTTCGACACCGTGGACCACGATGCGCTCCAGGCCGATCTGGTAAAGCTGCTCTCCGGCGAAGAGGTAGAAGTGCCTACCTATAACTTCAAGACGGGCAAGAGGGAATACAACGGCAAGAAACTCCGTATGCGCGAGGGCTGCGTGATCCTTCTTGAAGGCATTCACGCCCTGAACCCGAAGCTCACAGATCAGATAGAGGACAGCTGCAAATTCCGCATATTCATATCGACGCTTACCAGTATCAGTCTGGATAACCATAACTGCATTCCGCCTACGGATAACCGCCTTCTGAGACGTATCGTGCGCGATTATAACAAGGGAGCATTTTCTGCACTGGAGACCATCAAACAATGGCCAAATGTGCTTGATGCTGAGGAGAAATGGATCTATCCGTATCAGGAAAATGCCGATGTTATGTTCAACTCGGCATATCTGGTAGAATTCGCTGTGCTCAGGAATCACGCAGATACGATTCTGCGCACCATACCCAAGAATAGTCCTGAATACTCGGAAGCACACAGACTGCTGAAGTTCATTCACTACTTCACAGCCATCTCCGATAAGGAGATCCCGCCTACATCACTCCTCCGTGAGTTCCTGGGCGGCGGAATATTCTAGAGAATGGATTTATACAAAACTACACATAATGAAACATTTAACCATTCTGCTCTGTGCGGTGGCCCTGCTGGTTTCCTGCACGAACAATGACGCCCCCCTGTATAAGGATCCGTCGCAGCCCATCGAGAAAAGGGTGAACGACCTCCTGGACAGGATGACAGTGGACGAAATGATCGCCCAGATGAACCTGCTCCCGCGCTGGGACTCGAATGACTCGTCTGTCAGAGCCGCCATCGCGCGCGACCAGGTCGGCGCCATATTGAAAAGCTGCGGCACGGATCTCAACCGTTCACTTCAGGACGACGCACTCAAATCCAGCCGCTTGGGCATTCCTCTGATGTTCCACGAGGACATCATACACGGTTACAGGACCATTTTCCCGATTCCGCTTGCCGAAGCCTGCAGCTGGGATCCCGCCCAGGTACAGGCCAATTCCGCTGCCATTGCCCGCGAGGCTGCTTCAGCCGGCATACAGCTTACATACGCACCGATGCTGGATATCTCCACTGACGGCCGCTGGGGACGCATAATGGAGACGAGCGGGGAGGACCCGTACCTTACCGGAGTGATGGGAGCGGCGCGCGTGCGCGGTTTCCAAGGCGATGACCTATCCGACCCATACACCATAATGGCATGCGTAAAACACTTCGCCGGTTATGCCAAGTTGGGCGCGGGCCGCGACTATCTTAACAGTGAATTCTCCTACAGGGAGCTTCAGGAGACATATCTTCCTCCATACAAGCCTTGCATAGAGGCCGGAGCCGGCGCACTTATGGAATCTTACACCATATATGACGGTATCCCAGTGTCCTACAGCAGATTCCTGCTTCACGACGTGCTCCGTGAGCAGCTCGGTTTCCAGGGGCTGCTGATGACGGACTGGAAGACCCTGTTCTATGCCATAAAGGAAGGCGCCGAGGATGACGAGAAGCGCTCTGTGATGAAAGGTATCAACGCCGGACTCGATATGGATATGACTTCGGAATATACCATAAAGCACCTCCGTTCGCTTTACGACGAAGGGAAAGTATCGAAGGAACGTATCCGTGATGCCGCATATCACGCGCTGAAGGCCAAGTTCCAGATGGGACTGTTCGACGATCCTTACCGCTATTTCGATGCGGAACGCGAACAGCGCGAAGTGCGAAGCGATGCGATACGCCGTCAGGCCCGTGAGGCGGCGGCAGGCTGTATGGTGCTTCTGAAAAACGACGGCATTCTGCCGCTTAGGAAAGGTTCCGCAGTCAGCGTTGTCGGTCCGTTTGCCGAAGGCGGCATCAATTATCTGGGCAACTGGAGCGCCAGCGGAAGGGCTGAGGATGTGATTGGCATAAAGGATGCGGCGAAAGATGTCTTCAAGGTGCGCGGCGACGCTTCCACCGTGCTGGTGTGCATAGGTGAGGCCCGTGAACTGATAGGGGAAGGCGTCAGTGGCGGTACACTGGAGGTGAGCGGGGAGCAGATAGCTCTGCTTAAGAAGTACAGGTCTCAGGGAAAGAAGGTTGTGGCCGTGCTTTTCAGCGGCAGACCTCTGTGTCTGTCAAGCGTGCTCGAGAATTGCGACGCCCTTCTGGAAGCCTGGTATCCCGGAACCGAAGGCGGATTGGCAGTATGCGACATTCTGAGCGGCGACGTGAATCCTTCCGGCAAGCTGGTTCAGACCTTCCCGCGTCACGTGGGACAGGTGCCGATTCAGTACAATCCGCTTCGCACATTCGGATATGTTTATCATTCGGACATCAAGTTTGGCCCGGAATTCCCGTTCGGATACGGGCTCAGTTATACGACATTCGAAGTGTCCGCTCCGAGAGTGGAGAAAGATTATTTCAGTATAGGGGAGACCGTGAAGGTGAGCGTGGACGTGACCAATACCGGCTCCGTGAAGGGACAGGAAGTGGTGCAGCTCTATCTAGCCGACCTGGTGGCTTCAGTAGTGCCGAGAGAGCATATGCTGAAGGCGTTCCGGAAGGTGGAACTGAATCCGGGCGAGACTGTTACGGTGGATTTTGAACTTGGCAGGGAGTCGTTCGAGATCTTCGATGCCGACCACAGATGGACCGTCGAGCCGGGAGAGTGGCGCATAGAAGTAGGCAACTCTTCCGAGAACATTCAGAGCCTCAAGATAAGAATGGATTAATTTGATTTTTTCTGCTTGTATTCCTTCAGATAATCGATGTTGAATGCAGGCGCCTGTTCGGTGTATCTTTTAATGTTTGAAGACCCGAGCCAAGTAATATAACCACCTGTAAGATCCGCGGCGAACAGTCCGCGGATTTCTTTTTCTATATTTTCCGCGTTGTAGTCGATTCCGTTAGGATCCACGTGCTTCATTACGTGGTAAGCCTGAATCCAGGTACGTACACGTGCCGGATTCGGCGTGGCGGCCTGACGTCCCTGCACACGCCTTCCCCATTGGTATAAAAGTTCATAAGGGTGATTCCAAGGGTTGTGGATCCCGTAGAATCCGTCAGGGAAGTGATCAGGGTAAGGCATTCCGCACATCACGTCGGCCACGTTTGAAAGTGCAGGCCAATATTGGCCGTAGGCGGTGGTGTAGCCGGGATTGGCACTCTCTCCGAACACGTCTATCGACACGTAGGCTCCGCAGGCGTGGATCTCGTCGCAAGCGTACATTACGAAGCGCTGAATGGCCTGAACTTTACTTTCTCCATATCTGTTATGGTAATCCACGAGGTCCGCAATGCTGTTCATGCGGTCCGGGAAACGTACATAATCGAAGTTTATCTCGTTGAATCCGAACTTGCGCACGGCCTCCTTGGCCAATTCTACATTAAACTGCCAAACGCTTCTGTCATAGGCACTTGGCCAATATGACTTGTTGTGCTTGAATGGCTGCCCGGTGGCTTTCTCTGTGATGGCGCTTGAAGGATTGTCTTTTACGAAATATGAATCTTTGAAACAGGTGATTCGTCCCACCACGTAGAAACCTTCTTCGTGCAGGCGTTTTACCGCATTGCGATAGAGCTCTTCTCCGTTCTTCGTAGCCCTGGCATAGTTCGTAGGGGAGTAGCGCTTCATCGCGTCCGCCTTAAATCCGGGACACTCGTTGTCTTTTATATCTATAACGAAAGTGTTGATCTTAGTGCGCTTGGCAAGTGCGATATAAGCTTCTATGTTAGAGATATTTCCAGGAGCGAAATTAATGTAAAGGCTGTAGCAGGACTCAGGCATTACGTTATTCTCGAACGAAGGCTTTTCGTACGGATAGAATTCACAGTCGATGGCTTTTCCGCCTCCGAATCTGTTCTTGGCTGCCAAATGAAGGGAATCGTACTTTTCGCTCATATAGCGTTCAGCGGCGCTCTTCTGTGAGCGGATGAGATATTTGCCATACACATAGCCTGTTACGCCGCCGGACTTTACCTTGTAACGGTAAACTTCGCCTTTGTGGTCAGGATAGCTGGCTCCGATTATCTGCACGCTTGCGCCTTTCTTTACCTGGCCGCCGATCTTCGAATGGAGCGTGTCCGTTATCAGCGATACGGTGCTGCGCGAATAGAGTTTCTTCTCCCTTACCACGTCCAGACTGTCGGAGGTGAGGTTGAGCCGGTTGATGTAGTAAGTTTTGGAACGGTGGCTTTTGACCTTTACGTAGGTGCTGTCGCCCACCTGAACGGTACTCTCAGGGTAAGCCGTTATGCCTGAGCCTCTTACGGCGAAGTCTGACGCTGTCAGTTCTCCTGTTTTCCTGTCTGAAGAATAGAGTACAGTGTATGGGGTGGATGATGCTACAAGCATCTGTGCGACAGGTTCCTGACAGCTGGAAGTAAAGGACAGTACGGTCAGGAACGGTACAAGTATAAGGTCTTTTTTCATCTCGTGTTCTGAATGGAGTGCAAAATTAGTATAAAATCTCAAAACTCCCCGTAAAAATTGCTCTTGAGCTCTAAAATCATTAAATTAGAGGTCTCATAAATACAGGAAATAAACTTAAAAGATATGGCTTTGAATGAAATTCCCATCCTGCTTCTTACAGGATATCTTGGAAGTGGCAAGACCACTCTCGTCAACAGAATTCTCGCTAACAGAAAAGGCATAAAGTTCGCCGTTATCGTGAACGACATAGGCGAAGTCAACATTGATGCTGATCTCATCGAGCAGGGCGGCGTAGTGGGCAAGAAGGACGATTCGCTTGTCGCTCTTCAGAACGGATGCATCTGCTGCACTCTGAAGATGGACCTGGTTCAGCAGATCTGCGACATCACCGCGATGCACAGGTTCGACTACATCGTGATCGAGGCCAGCGGCATCTGCGAGCCTGAACCTATCGCACAGACCATCTGCTCGATCCCGTCAATGGGCGTCGAGTACATCAAGGATGGCATTGCGCGGCTGGACTGCATCGTGACGGTGGTCGATGCGCTACGTATGCGCGACGAATTTGAAAGCGGAAGCTCCCTCATAGGGCAGAATATAGGCGAGGAGGATCTGGAAAGTCTGGTAATCCAGCAGATAGAGTTCTGTAATATAATTCTTCTGAACAAGGCTTCAGAGATCAGTCCGTCTGAACTTGGCAAGGTGAAGGAGGTCATCCGCACGCTCCAGCCTACGGCCAAGATTGTAGAGTGTGACTACGGCGATGTGGACCTGGATTCTCTGCTGAACACTCATCTGTTCAATTTTGAGGAAGTGGCCACCAGCGCGACCTGGATCAAGAAAGTAGAGGGCGGTGCGCCAAATGACGACGAGGTCGATGACGATGACGATGATGATCACGATCACGAAGAGCACGGACATCACCACCATCATCACCACGAACACGAGGGCGGCGAGGTCGAGGAATACGGTATAGGCACGTTCGTGTATTACAGGCGCAAACCGTTAGACATTAACAAGTTCGATTTCTTCGTCTCGCGGAATTGGCCTAAGAACGTAATCCGTACGAAGGGCATCTGCTATTTTACTGAGAACCCGTCCATGTGCTATCTCTTCGAGCAGGCAGGAAAGCAGATTGGCCTTAAGAATGCGGGCCAATGGTACGCCACGATGCCCGAGAAACAGCTACAGAGGCTTCTGGAATCCGATCCGGTGCTCCAAAGGGACTGGGACGAGAACTACGGCGACCGTATGCAGAAGCTCGTGTTCATCGGCCAGCATCTGGATAAGGAGAAAATCGCCCGCGAACTCGACGCCTGCCTGGTGGATGAAGTCATTCTTTAGAACCATATAGTTATGAAACACACATTTTTAATGACATTGGCCCTGGTGGCGCTCTCCGCTTCGGCCAATGCGCAGGAAGCCATTCGGCCGGGTGCGGCTCCGGTGTCCCCGGAGGTCAATGACGCTACCGGTGAAGTTACTCTGCGCCTGTATGCACCTGACGCTCAGAATGTCGGAGTCGTAGGATATTGTACAAAGGGCTATGAGCCGATGGAGCGGGACTCCACGGGCCTGTGGACCTGGACGAAGACGCTTCCGAGCGAACTTTACTACTACAATTTCATCGTGGACGGAGTCAAGACCCTTGATCTGGCCAATGCCTATGTCTATCGCGATGTGTCCTATCTGTCAAGCTATTTCATAGTTGGAGGCGGAAAGGCGGACAACTACAAGGCTCAGGACGTGCCGCACGGAACGCTAAGCAAGGTATGGTACGAAAGTCCTACGCTCGGCACGACCAGACGTATGACCGTCTATACTCCGGCAGGATATGACAGCGGCAAGGGCCGTTATCCCGTACTCTACCTGCTTCACGGAATGGGCGGCGACGAGGACGCCTGGACAAGTCTCGGAAGGGCGCAATATATTCTGGACAATCTCATCGCCCAGGGCAAGGCCAAGCCTATGATAGTGGTGATGACCAATGGTAACACGAATCGACATAGCGCAACTCCGGGCGAAGAGGGCCAGGGTATGTATAAGCCGTATCCGAGCGGCGCCACCGACACTTCGTTCGAATCGCATTTCGGCGATGTCATAAGTTATGTGGACTCCCATTACCGCACTGTCAGAAAGCAGAGCGGAAGGGCCATTGCCGGCCTGTCTATGGGCGGATTCCATACGAATCTGGTGTCTGTCAATTATCCTAAGACATTCGACTATATAGGACTTTTCTCCGCAGCTACCCCGGACTGGAGAATTCCTTCAGATCTGAGTGTTGTCCGTGCGCCGGAATTCTATCAGAACTACGATCAGAAGATAGCTCAGCTCTTCGATAACGGAGTCAGGCTTTATTACATAGCCATCGGCAAGAACGACTTCCTGTATAAGGCCAATGCCGAGTTCCGTGCCAAGCTTGATGCCATAAACGCCCCTTACCTCTACAAAGAGAGCGAGGGCGGCCACATCTGGGCCAACTGGCGTGACTATCTGACGGATTTCCTCTGCAGAATATTTTAGACGGACCAGCATATTGCGAAAAAGTCCCGGCCGGAGAAATCCGAGTCGGGACTTTATTATATAGAGCTTCTAATGCTATCCGAGGAATGAGATCAGCACACCTGCAGCGACTGCAGAACCGATAACTCCTGAAATGTTTGATGCCATGCAGTAGTTAAGCACGTGGTTCTTAGGATCATACTTGGTACTGATGCCATTGCATACACGGCTGGCCATAGGCACAGCTGAAAGTCCGGTGGCGCCCACAAGCGGGTTGATCTTCTTCTTGGAGAAGAGATTCCAGATCTTGACCATCATAATACCGCTGGCGATACTAAGTGCGAATGCGAAGAATCCGCCGACTACGATACCGACAGTCTGGAAATTCAGGAATGCCTCGGCTGTCATCGTGGCGCCTACGCTGAGTCCCAGGAAGATGGTTGCGGCGTTCATAAGGCCGTTGCTTGCCACACTGAAAAGGCGTGAGGTGTCAGAGCCGATTTCCTTGACAAGGTTACCGAACATAAGCATACCCACGAGTGGAACTGCGGTAGGAACGAAGATGGCTACGATAGTAGTGACTGCGATAGGGAAGATGATCTTCACGGCACGCATATTCTTTATCTCGCCCTTAGGAGGATACAGCTTATCCTGCTCCTTCATATTGATCATCAGCTCCTTCTTCGTGCAGGTCAGCTTAACGACCAGCGGAATAATCACCGGAACGAGAGCCATATAGCTGTAAGCCGCGATGGCGATAGGGCCGAGAAGGTGCGGCGCCAGCTTGATGGTGGTAAAGATGGCTGTAGGGCCGTCAGCACCGCCGATGATGCCAAGTGAAGCTGCTTCCTGAGGCGTGAATCCGAGGCAGAGCGCGATGATCAGGACCGCGAAGATACCGAACTGAGCGGCAGCGCCGAAGATGGCGAGCTTAAGGTTGCGCAGCATAGGACCGAAGTCTGTCAGTGCACCTACACCCATGAAGATGATAGGCGGCAGAAGTCCTGTCTTGATAAGTCCGTAATACAGGTAGTTCATTATGCCGAATTCGTGCGCAATGTCGTGAAGCGGCATATCCCAGATGATCTTCTGTGTCCCGTCCGCGAGGGTCACGTAACCTGCGGAGTCAGTCTGGATGACGCCCATTTCACCGCCCGGGAAATTGGCGATAAGCACTCCGAATGCGATAGGGACGAGCAGAAGCGGTTCGTACTTCTTCACGATTCCCAGGTAGAGCAGGACGAAGGCTATGAGGTACATCAGCAGATACGCGGGATTATCCACGATATTGCTGATGGCAGTCATCTCATACAATTTGTTAAGTATGTCTCCCATATCTACTTGTCTCTGGTCATTTTAACGATAACATCATCCTCTTCCACAGTGTCGCCGTTAGAAGGAAGGATGGCGACTACGGTGCCGTCGAAATCTGCGCAGATGGCGTTATTAATCTTCATAGCCTCGATATAGCAGAGCACGTCGCCGCGCTTTACGTGGTCGCCCGGCTTGCGCGGAGTCTCGTTACTGTCCTTCGTGAGGAGGAATTTGCCTGAGATAGGTGCAGGTACGTCCTCGGCCTCACCGGCAGGTACAGCGGCAGGAGCGGCTGAAGCCACAGGGGCTGTCCCGTCGTAGGAGATGTCGAGCTTGTATGACTGGCCGTTGAGGTTGACCACCACGCTGGCAGGAAGAGCCGCACCCTTAGGCGCATTCTTCTCAGCCTTGCGTTTGGCGAGGTCAGCTTCGAATTCAGCCTTGGCCTTTCCGCTCTTGTATGCCTCATACTGCACAGGATGCATTGCATATTCGAAGAGTTCTTCGTCATCTGGGCCAAGCTCCCAGCCATTGGCATTCATCTTCGCGCGGAACTCGTCGAGGCAGTCAGGGTAGTTCTCCTGAGGGTCTGTGGTTACGAATGTACGTCCCTGAGCGGCAGCAAGTGCCTTAAGTTCGTCGTCCACTTCGCCCGGAAGTTTGCCGGCCTTGCCAAGCACCATATCCCAGATGGTGTCAGGGAACATCTCCCAACGGTTCTTGCCCTTCTCCATCTGCATTACGTTCATCAGTGAAAGGTTCTTTACGTACTGAGAGAACGGTGTCACGAGTGGCGGGAAGCCGACCTTAGGCCATACGTAAGCCACTTCGTCAAAGAGCTTTACGAGAAGCTGGTCTGTGGTGAGAGGCTCCTGTCCGTTCTTTACTTTCCATTTGTTCAGAGAAGACAGGTTCTCCTCGAGGTCCGTCATAAGCGAGCCCATCATACCTCCCGGAAGACCCGGCTTGATAAGAAGTGAATTATCTAGACGATTCTGAGCAGGGCAGTAGTATCCGAGGAAATCGTCAAGCATCTCCTGAATGAGGGTTCTGGCCTGCATGTAGGCTTCCATATTGATGTCCTTTACCTTGAATCCGGCGTCCTTGAGCATCTCCTGAACGGCGATCACGTCAGGATGACCTGTACCCCAGGAGAGAGGAGACATCGCCACGTCCACATAGTCACATCCGTTCTGGCAGACTTCCAGGATGGAAGCCATACTGAAACCGGGACCTGAATGCGAGTGGTACTGGACAGGAATGTCCTTTATCTGCTTGATGCCCTTCACGATTTTGCCAAGTGAAACTGGACGCCCTATGCCGGCCATATCCTTAAGGCAGATCTCGTCTGCACCTGCATCGATGAACTGCTTGGCCAGATCGATATAATACTCGACAGTATGAACAGGGGAGTATGTTATACAAAGGGAAGCCTGCGCTATCATTCCTGCTTCCTTAGCATACTTGATGGAAGGAATGACGTTGCGCGGATCGTTCAGACCGCAGAAGATGCGGGTGATGTCCGTTCCCTGAGCTTTTTTGACCTTGTAGAATAGCTGACGAAGATCCTTTGAACAAGGACTCATTCGCAGTCCATTAAGCGCACGGTCAAGCATATGCGTCTGAATGCCGGCCTCGTGGAAAGGTCTGGTCCATTCGCGGACTGCCTTGTTAGGGTTCTCTCCGTAGAGAAGGTTTACCTGTTCGAATCCGCCGCCGTTGGTCTCCACACGGTCGAAACATCCCATTTTGACGATCACCGGAGCGATCTTGACGAGCTGATCCACGCGAGGCTGATATTTGCCTGCGCTCTGCCACATGTCTCTGAAGACAAGGCTCAATTTTATCTCTTTAGCCATTTTTAAAGTTTGGTTACTTTTACAAGTCGGCCTTTTCCTCCGGTAATCTGCCCGACCGCAGCTTCAAATACCGGGTTCAAATTCTCCTCCGCAGCGGAAGGTTTGGCCTTCACGGGCTCCGCCGGAGCGATTTTGTTCACCAAATTGATGAGCAACTGACTGCCGTAGATGACGATGAGAAGTATGATGAACACGGTCACCATACCCACCAGCATCAACAGGAATCCAAGTCTTAAATTATCCATATTGTGTTATAGAATTTTCCGGTCGCAAATTTACTTTTTTCACGCCGTTTTCGCAAAAATTTCAGCGAAGTTTATTGGCCTCGAAATGCGGTCTGCTGACTGCGAGAAACCATATCAGGCCCAATCCGAAGAAGGCCACTGCGACCCAGAACGACGCGTGGTATCCCCAGTGCGCGCTGACCAGTCCTCCGGTCAGAACTCCGAGCCCCAGACCCGCTTCCCAGGAGGTCAGCATAGAGGAATTGGCCGTGCCTCTCTGAGCGTTCGAAGCCAGATTCACGAACATGCTCTGGAATCCGGGATACATATGTCCGTTGCCCAGGCCAATGATGAACGGAGCGAGGTAAAACGCCCAGTGCGCGCGGAATGCCGCGAAGATCGCGTATCCGATGATGGACACCAGTAGCCCTTCGATGACATTGGCACTTATGTGATTGTTCTTGAGGCCTTTGGCTCCGGTGATTCGGGATACCATAAGACCCGCCGCGAAGATCAGGAACCAGTATGCGGTGCCGGACGTTATGCCAAGTTCTGTCTTTCCGTAGATGGCCACGTAGGTGCTTACTATGCCGTGGCAGATGGCTATGCAGATCACGTTGACGGCCTGTCTGATGCCTTTCAGCAGGAAGAAGCGGTCCAGGGAGATCACCTTCCTGTTGGCGATGTCGTAGCTCTTGCGGTCAACCTTGATGGTGGAATTGATCACCAGGGCGACGAGGGAAATCAGCATCGAGAATGTGAACAGGAGCTGGTAGTTGCCTCCGGCGGCCTTCAGTACATATATGGCGGCGAACGGGCCAAGCGCCGTGGCGAGGTTGTTGCTCAGGCCGAAATAGCTGATGCCCTCGGTTCTTCTGGAGGAGGGGAGCACGTCTATCGCCACCGTGTTGATGGAGACTATCGCGGTGCCGAAGGGGGCTCCGTGTATGGTTCTGAATATGGCGAATATGGTGAGCGTGCCGGCAAAAATATAGCCCGTGAACAGGGCGAAGAAGATGAAGTTGCACAGAAGAAGCACCGTCTTTCTGGGGAAACTGTCCACTATGTAGCCGCTGAAGGGGCTGACGAAAATGAACATCAGGGTATAGCAGGAAAGTACTATGCCTATGGTGTCGTTGGTGCATCCGAAAGTCTCGCTGAGATACAGCGGGAGCAGGGGTACTATAAGGGTGAAGGAAAACTTTATCAGGAAGTTGCCCGCGCAGGCCTTGATAAAGTTACTGTTCCACAGTTTGTCTTCTGTCATTTATGCCGATTTCACTAACCGCTGCAAAGATGCTAAAAAATTATGG
Organism: bacterium; assembly: GCA_963626825.1. Classification (GTDB taxonomy): domain Bacteria; phylum Bacteroidota; class Bacteroidia; order Bacteroidales; family UBA932; genus Cryptobacteroides. Next base: position 18,333 of record CAVFXO010000039.1, read on the forward strand.
TATCTTCACGATTTCATCGTGATACGGCATTAAATTATTTACGGGCGGCCCTGCGAACCCTGATACAATAAATATCCGTGCAAACACCTTTTGCACGGATATTTATATAGTATGACCGACGTGTCGGGCTATTTCATATCCAGACTGAAGGACCAGGATTTGTCGTAGTTGCGAAGGGTGCATACGGTGGCGGTCCTGGAGGTGAGGTCATAGACGATGGACCACTGGGTGTTGCTGGTGAGCTTCAGAGGGTTCTTCGGCTGGGAAGCGGCCTCGAGGGCTGACATAGCCTGTTCTTTGGTGAGAACGTTGGAGTTCTCCTTCAGGGCGTTGCCGAGGATGTCGTAGCGGTCGCGTCCGTGGTTGGATTTGCCGCCGTATTCGTGTTCGGCCATCTTCGGGGAGACATAGAAATTGGTCACATATCTCGCGCCGTCAACCACATCCATCGTGTTAGGAAGATTGTCTCCCGGCTGGAATACATATTCCACCACGGCTGAATTGCCTTCGGCATCGGCGAGGAAGAAATGGTAGTTGCCCTGGTCATCTGCAGGAACCTGCATATCGAACTCCTTGAGCTTGGCTACGGCTTCAGGTACATTGGCAGCGTTGTCAAGCAGATAGCGCATTGCGACCGATGTGGCGATGCGGGTTTTGCCCGTGTTCTGCTTAGTGCCGGCGCCGTCGAGGTGAAGCACGCTGATGGTGAATCCCTTCTCGTTCATACCGTCCATTATGGCATAAGGGAACATCATTATCGCAGAGATGTCGGACTCTCCGTCGTTATAGAAGTTCCTCTTGCAGCCTATCCAGTAGGCGTCCACCATACAGATGGATTTGTATCCATTGGCCGGATGGGTGTGGATGAGGGCCGCGGCGATGTCGTCGGGATGCGCGTAATCGAAATTGCGACCCGCTATGCATTTCCCTTCAGGGGTTTTGGCCGCGAATGCGCTGCAGCCGCTGCCGTAGTTCATCGCCACCTCGTCGGATGGAATCCGGTCAAACAGCTTTTCCGCAGTGAAGCGGGTGAGGTTCGGCAGGCTCACGGCTTCGTATTTGATGCAGTCGTCAAGCTTGTAGTCGGCGGTGTAGTCGAGCTCGTAGAAGCCTCCGATGCCGTCGAGATTGCGAAGGGACTGCAGCATCTCAATTTTCCCCGGGTCGGTAATGTACCTGGCGGGATTGTCTGTCTGTTTGCGCTGCTGGCAGGAAGAGAGGATCAGGGCCGACATCATAACGGCCGGAAGAATGATTTTGGTTGTTCTCATTGTATTTGTTTTTAGTCGTTTACATAATATCCGGAAGTGATCGGGAGTTCTTCTGCGCGCTTAACCCTGACCGGACTGGAGTCATCGGAAGCGTATTGCCGGCCGTCCAGCTTGAAGCTGAGCTTGTAGTTGCCTTCAGGAAGACTCACCGTATAGAACTTGTCCTTGCCGTACACGCTGCCTGAGTTGTCGGCGAAGACTTTGCCGTCGGCATCGGTGAAGGTGACATCGGTCATATACGTGTCCTTTACGGTATTGGTAAGGACGACCTTGCCGGAAGCCACGCGGTTAGGTATGGGAAGAGGGACGTTGAGTACGTGGACCGGGCTTGTGAAGTCGCTTTTTGTCGTGCCGTAGGTAAGGTCTTTTATCTTCACCTGCATAATGAATCCCTTGTCGGTATCGTTTTCTGCGGTGTTGTCTATCTGCCATATCCAGCCGCAGTGGAAATCGAAGGTGTTGATGGCTATCTCTGGCACCGATCCGTGGTAGGCGTCTTTCGGCAAATTATTGACGGTCAATTTATAACTGACTGTGCCTGATGAACTGGACAGATTGGTGATGGAGACGTCCTTGACGGTTCGGCTGCGGGAACTGTCGTATGAAAAACCGGCGCTGGAAGTGAGATTCCGGTCCTTCAGACCGCCTGAGAGGGCGGCGTCGAATTTCCAGGTCACTCCCGAGGTGTATGTGGTGGCTCCTATCGTGGTGGACGGTGAAGGTGCCTTCTGAAAAACGGGCGCAATCTCGTTCCCGGAGAGGTCCGTGAGGGAAGTTTCTATCTGGTAGCCTTTCAGAAAGAATCCCTTGACGTCGAAGTAGTCTATGCCGTATTGGGTGTATTCATAGACTTCCTCTTTACCGAAATACATATTTTCGGAGGCTACCGAGAACGTGGCGTCTATTACATAGAAATCTCCGGCGTAGTTGCTGTTTTCGCTTTTGAACGCATAGAGCGGCGTGATGGTGAAGAGGCCGTCAAATGTCGCCGAACCGGATTTTTTGAATTGCTTGTCCTTGTTGTTTTTGTATATCGTTACCTTGTCCAGTTTGTATTGGAAAGAATCTGAGACGTGGGCGGACTGGAGCAGTTCATCTCTGTTACCGGAAATGTATTCAGGGGTCTCGGTGTCAAGTTCCTGTTTTCCGCAGGAAGAAAGCAAAGCCGCAGCCGCGAATGCGTACAATATGTGCTGATGTTTCATAGGGCTGATCATTTTGTGGTTTCAAACCTGTTGTATCCTGTGGAAAGTTTGGTCTCGACGCCGGTGGAGACGACGATCCTGTCGGCATATCTGTATGTTCTGCTGACATTGTCCTTTCCCTTGATCTCGCATGTCAGCTCATATTCTCCGACCGGAAGGTAGAGGGAATAGGTCTTGTCGTAGTCATATTGGCCGCTGTTGTCATAAGTGTTTCCGGTGGAGACGGACTTTATCGAGATGTTGGTCAGGTATGTGCCGTCCTCGCTGTTCGTGAGGCTGAATCTGCCGGTCGAGATGCGGTTTGGCATAGGGAGAGGTGAAGTGAACTCGTCCTCGTTGAGCAGGTATTTCTTGGTATGGAAGTCGGCACCTGACGAATACATATAGTTGGCACCGTATTCGAGTTTGGTCTGCTTGAATCGGATTTTGTACTTCGTGGAGGTGTCTCCGTCTTTGGTCGGCACGGCCCAGATCCACTGGCTGTAGAGATTGGCAGTGGAAACTGAGATTCCCGGAGGCGAAGATATGGCGATCGAGCTTTTGTAGTGCGGCAGATTGTTGATGGTGAAGTCGTAACTGACAGCCGAACCGCTGTGTTTGCTGATCATATCGCAGTCGCTGATGGCCCGTGTGGTGCTGGATGTGGATGACAGGCCGGTGTTGAGGGTCGCTGCCGGGATGGTGCCTCCGGTTATGGATCCGGATGCGGAGAAAGACCATCCGGTGGTGTAGTCGGAAGATCCGATGACCGTTTCCGGAGTAGGCACTTCGACGAAGTAGCCGACAGCCTTGCCGTCATTGTCCAGAATATCTATGGCATAGGAGTAGTTGCGCAGGTAGAAACCGCAGATTCTGGCTCTGACTCCGCCGTGTTTTTTAGTATAGTTGCCGTTGTACATTCCGGCGTTCTCTATGCTGACGCAGGAGGACACGAGATAGTAGTCCATCCCCGTTCCTTCGTAGGATTCCGTAAAACCGTGCAGTGGCGTGACGTCGATGCGCGTATTTATGGTTACCTTGCCGCTCATCTTGTCGGGTTTTGACAGCGCTACGTGTGTGATTTCTATGTCGTCGAGTCCATCGTGGAAGGTATGATCCACGACATTGTAGACATAGCTGAGCGGGTTGTCCGGACTGGCGCTGTCTGAAAAGGCATCGACCGAATTGACCCAGGACACCAGCCCGTTCAGGCAGTCATTGACTTCGAGATGGCCCGCAGGTTTAAGTGCGGTGCAGCAGCCGGGATAATCCTTTTTGAACGCTATGCAGAGTACGCTGTCCTGAGGGGTGGTCATCTCTATGCCAATCTCTTCGATCAGCTCTGCGGACGGCTCGAATACGATATAGATCGGCTCCTGCGCCCCTGAAGACGGGACCGTGGATCTGACGGAGGAATATTCCGTCATGCTTAAAGCCACCACGCCGGCCTCGGCGTCATCGGCCGCGTTGCTGCCGGTTCGTTGCCGGAGTGCGTCGGCGTAGTCGCCGTCAATTGAAGATGAGATGTGGATGGAAGGAACGAAGGTCTTGCCGTCTGCAGGTGACGGGAGATTGTCTCCGCGGTAGTCATCGATATCATCGGTGTCATCGAAGTCCTGTCTCTGACAGGAAGCCGGCATCAGGAAAAAGATGGCAGCAATCAGGGTTGACTTAAGTGTAAAACTACTATATCGCATAGCCAATGTAATATGGTTATACCTCACAAGATAGGTAAAGTTTTTGATATTTTGGCCAAAAGCGCTGATTTTCTTATCTTAGTGGAAATTTTACGGTAATAAGTATGAACGTAGCAATTGTTGGTGCCAGCGGAGCGGTAGGACAGGAGTTCCTTCGCGTGCTGGAAGAAAGAAATTTTCCTATTGACAATCTTACTCTTTTCGGAT
>CAVFXO010000040.1:0-52376 GCA_963626825.1 bacterium
CGGCCTGTTTGAAATCTCCGCAGAAATAATCGTTACGATAATGCATATAGGAGAGGTCGTAGTTAAGTTCGAGCCATCCGCGAAGAGCCTTCTGTGATGCGGCCAACTTGGCGATCATCTCGTTACGCTCGTTGTTGCGGGCTATACCCTGCGCATCCTTGTAATTAATGGAGGCGCGGTAGTTGAAATTGCTCGAAGATCCCGTGATGGCCACGTTGTGGTTATGTGTGAAGGCTGCCTTTCTGGTAATCTCAGCCATCCAGTCGGTCTGGTAAGGATCGCCGTTCTCGTCCCTGTAGATGAGCGGCTCGATGACACCTCCGGACAGGGAGCCGAGATCGAGGAACTCCTCAGGAGTGGCCATACCCATATCTCCGTTGCGCACAGACAGCGAGCCGTAGCCTGAATACTCTACCCTGGTCACAGCCTTGTCGGTGAAGTTCTCCCCTCTCTTGGTGGTGATGATGATCACGCCGTTCGTTCCTCTGGTACCGTAGATGGCAGCGGCCGATCCGTCCTTGAGCACATCCATCGAAGCGATCTCGTCAGGAGAGATGTTGTCTATGCTGCTGACAGGCACGCCGTCCACTATGTAGAGAGGCGATGTGCCGGCACCCTTGTCCAGAGTCGAGAATCCGCGGATCTGAACGTTGAATCCGGTGCTGGTAGGGTCGCTCGTGCTGCGGCTGATGTTAAGACCCGCTACCTTGCCCTGAAGAAGGCCTATAGGGCTGGTCTTGACGCCGGCATTGAAATCCTCGGCCTTCACCGAAGACACGGAACCCGTGACTTCCTTCTTCTTCTGGGAGCCGTAACCTATGGCTACTGCCTCCTCCAGGAACACGGTGTCGTCCTTAAGAATCACTGTAGCAGGCACTTCCGATGCCTTGAAAGTAATGGTGGCATAACCGATGCAACTGAATTCCAGAATCGCATCGCGTGAAGACACCTTGATGACATAGTCACCGTCCATACCGGTAGGGACTCCGTTCGAAGTACCCTTCTCTATCACGGCGGCGCCGATGACCGGGCCAATCTCGTCAGCGACCACGCCCCTCACCTCGAACTTTTCCTGTGCGGAAAGCGGTAAGGATGCCAATGCCGAGAGAACGGCCAGTAATATGACTGATCTTTTCATATCGTTAAACTATTATTGTTCCGGTTTATCCTTGATGAATGCCACGCTGACGGCACCGCACAGCATAAAAGCGCTTGCCAATGCCAGCATAGCCACGGCATTGCTGCCGAAGACGTACTTCACGATCACGCCTCCCACCAGACCCATAAAGATCTGCGGAATGACTATCGTGAAATTGAATATTCCCATATACACTCCCGCACGGGTGGCGTCTATCGCACGCGACAGGATGGAATAAGGCATAGCCAGGATTCCAGCCCACGCGATGCCTATGCAGACCATAGGGAGCATCATAAGATACTGATTGTGAATAAGAGACAGGCCCAGGAAGCCGAGCGCGCCGAAAGCCAGGCAGACGGCATAGACGGGACGGTTACCGTAACGGTTGGCAATCCGGGTCATAAACAGGGCCACGATGCAGGCCGGAACGGGATACACCGCGTTCAACACGCCCACCCAGGTGGCGGTGGCACCCTCGGAAAGCACCATTCCGGCGTTGTCAGTAACTACGCCCGTGATCGCCGGCTTGAGGTAGTTCCACATAAGGAACAGGGCCGCCCACGAGAAGAACTGCGTGACGCCGAGCTGCAGCATCACCTTCGGAGTCCCCTTCAGAAGCTGAAGAAACCCTGTCCTGGGCTGAGCCGGAGCAGCGTTGTCCACTCCGTTGTACTGCGCGAATTCCTTTGGAGGATACTCCTTAACCTTAAAGGATGTCACCAGCACGGAAAGCAGCAGGATGGCACCACCTATATAATAGGAGTAAGCGATGTGATCGGACACGTGTCCCTCGACCGGCTCGTCACTCACTCCGCACCAGGTCATAATGAGCGGAAGAAGCGCACCCACCACGGCGCCGAGATTGATCAGAAGCGTCTGAACTACAAATCCTTCCGTCTTCTGGCTGTCGTCGAGCATATCGGTAACCAGCGCCCTGAACGGCTGCATCGTGATATTGAACGACAGGTCCATAAAGAAGAATATCAGCGCACCCATCAGGAGCGGTGCGAACGCCAGCAGCTTCGGGCAGTTCGGCATAAGGATGAGGGCCAATGTCGAAATGACCGCACCTCCCAGAATATACGGGATGCGCCTTCCGAGCCTGGTCCAGGTCTTGTCCGAAAACATACCCACGATAGGCTGAACGATAAGCCCCGCTACAGGGGCGGCAAGCCAGAAATAGCTGAGCGAACTCAGGTCAGCCCCGAAGGACTGGAGAATGGTCGAGGTATTGGAATTCTGGAGCGAATATCCTATCTGGACGCCCATAAAGCCGAAGCTGAGATTCCATATCTGCCAAAAAGTAAGCTTTGGTTTGTTCGATTTCATTAAACGGTTATCTAATGAGGCGGGGTTCACGGAGCCGCCTTTCAGTGTTATCAGTCAAGCGAATATAATAATTTATCGGACACGCGCGAACTTTCCGCCGATGAATGGCGGATAAAACCGGACGAACGGTGATTTTTGGGCGACGAGCGGAATAACTTTTCGCGGAATTTTCCTAAATTGCAGTCCGTTGGACCGCACTGTGAAAAAAGACACTAAAATCAACAGCCTGATTATATTCGGCTTTGCACTGGCACACGCCGTAGCCGCCCTCGTTCTCGGACTTTTCGATCTGGGAGACGAGCCGATGCTGACGTTCCTCACGATGGCGCTGATAGCCATCCTGTGCATCAGAAAGAACCTGAAGATAGAGATCACCGCCGCCTTCGTGATATTGGCCAATATCCTGGGCTTCTTCATAGGCACCAAGCTCGGCGAGACGCTCAGGGCCCTGATCGGAGATCCCGTCGCCGCGAGCGTAACGGCCACCTTCATCACCACCGTCCTTCTGGGTTACGGCACTTCGCTCATTACCGGAGCATTGGCCCGGGGAAGAGGCAGGGCCATCGAAGAGAACAACGCGAAGCCGCAGGTGATGATGCTGGTGATCGCGTTCCTTACGATATTCCTGCTGCGAATGCTCATCTTTGCGTTCGCATCCACGGGCATCTCGCAGTGGACCACCTTCGAGGTGTTCTCTATGATTCTGTCCAATTCCGCCGTGATGATCACCCTCATCTGCCTGGACATCATCTTCATACGCTTCAGCGCGCAGCTCCGCAGGGAATTCGGCGTGGGCGTATGGTGGTTCATCTTCGCGCTGTTCATCCTCATCTGCTCGCAGATAAGTGCCTATATAGTAGGACTTAACCCGCGCAACCACATAGTGCCGGACGTGTCGCTGGAGTTCTTCCAGCTCAGCATACTGTGCATCATCGTGGACATCGCCCTGTACAGCATCATCTACCTGGTGAACTACTCCCTGGAGACACAGCAGGCTATCGGAAAGGAAAAGGAAAAACGTCACTACGCGCAGTTCCGCTACGAAAAGCTCAAGCAGCAGGTGAACCCGCATTTCCTGTTCAATTCGCTCAACGTACTGGACGGCCTGGTGGTCGAAGGAATGAACGGCGAGGCGAGCGAATACATACACAAATTGGCAGGCCTGTACAGATATATGCTTCAGAGCGAGGACAAAAGGCTCGTGTCGCTGGAAGATGAGATGGATTTCGTGAACGCCTACATCGACCTGATGCACACGCGCTTCCCGGAAGGGTTCGAGGTGAGCCGCGACATCCGCAGCCAGGATCTGGAGAAGACCGTACCGCCGTGCAGCGTACAGATGCTCGTGGAGAACGCCTTCAAGCATAACGCCGTATCGAAGGCCAATCCTCTGAAGATCAGCATCATCTCCGACGGACACGTTCTGGAGGTACGTAACAACCTGGTTCCGCGCCAGTCCGAATCCCCTTCCACCGGACTCGGGCAGAATTACATAAGACAGCAATACATAGACCTTAAGGGCGGGGATGTCGTGATCGGAAGCACGAAGTCCGATTACTTCGTCCGCCTGCCGCTGATCAAACGATAAAACGATGAGAGTTCTTATAGTTGAAGACGAGATAATGGCGCAGAAAGCGCTGTGCCGCACATTGGAGAACCGCTTCCCACAGATACAGATAGTGGCCTGCACGGGTTCTGTTTCCCAAACCGTGGACTGGCTCCGGGAGCACGAAGACAACGCCCCCGACGTGATATTTATGGACGTGGAACTGTCCGACGGGAACTGTTTCGAGATATTCCGCCGGGTGAAGGTCACCTCGAAAGTGATAATGACCACAGCCTATGACAGTTACGCCATAAAAGCGTTCGAAGCCGGCTCGGTGGACTACCTTCTGAAGCCCATCAACCCCGCCGACCTGGATCGCGCCGTTAACAGGGTGATGCAGGCCGGATACAGGCAGAATCTGGATGCCGTCACGCCCGCAGCCGAACCCGCCGCGGTCAGGGAGCGCTTCATCGTACGGATGAACGATCGCATCGTGCCGGTCAAGGTGGAAGACATCGCCTTCTTCTACTCGGAGGAAAAGAACAATTTCCTGCGGACTATGGACGGCAAGACCTTCGTCACCGACTCTTCGCTGGACATAATTGCCAATGAACTGCCATCCAAGACCTTCTTCAGAATCTCGCGCAGCTGCATCATATCCGTAAAAGCCATCCAGAGTATAGTGAAGCAGGTCAACGGCTGCCTTCTGGTCGTCTCCGACCCGCCTGCGGACTTCAAGATGACCGTCTCCCGCTCCCGCGTGGATGACTTCATGCAGTGGATCGCCCGCTAGAATCGATGCAGAAAACAAAGAAGCCATCACGATTCCGTGATGGCTTCTTGCGGTGCGGAAGGGACTCGAACCCTCGACCTCCGGCGTGACAGGCCGGCATTCTAACCAGCTGAACTACCGCACCATTGCTGGTTGCTTTCTCGAGGAAAGCGGATGCAAATATACGCTAAAAATTCGTATCCGCAAACTTTATTTAATAATTTTCTAAAAAACTTCAGTAAAACGAATTATTCCACGAACTGAATTTTGCCGAGCTCACGCGGCCTGGCGGCGGGAGCTTCGTCCGGATTGATTGTCAACTTGTGAATCTCCACGATGCCGAAACCGCCAAAAACACGGCATTCAAAGCACGAAGGTACCGGACAAATGTACTGAATTATCATAAAATGACGCCTAAAAGCCAATCATAAATCCAAAAAAAGTGCAATATTTGCAGCCGAAACAAAACGACCCCCACATCAGGGGTACTAATTATGAGAAAGCATATCCAGACAATAGGCATTATGACATCCGGAGGCGACGCCCCGGGAATGAATGCGTGCATACGCGCCGTAACCCGCAGCGCCATCTATAACGGAATGAAAGTTATGGGCATCTACCGTGGCTACGAAGGACTTATACACGGCGAGATCAAGGAGCTCACCACCGAGAGCGTCAGCAACACCATCCAGCGCGGCGGCACCATACTCAAAACCGCCCGCAGCAAGGATTTCCTGACACCGGAAGGCCGCAAGACAGCATTCGAAAACATCGAGAAGTTCGGGATCGACGCACTCATAGTCATCGGAGGCAACGGTTCGCTGGCAGGGGCCCAGATATTGGCCCAGGAATATGACCTTCCCGTAATCGGCCTGCCTGGAACCATAGACAATGACCTGTACGGCACCGACTCCACCATAGGATACGACACCGCGCTGAACACCATCGTGGAATGTGTGGACAAGATACGCGACACGGCCACCTCGCATGACCGGATCTTCTTCGTGGAAGTGATGGGACGCGACGCCGGATTCCTCGCCCAGAACAGCGCCATCGCTTCTGGCGCCGAGGCCGCCATCATCCCCGAAGACCAGACGGATGTGGACCAGCTGGAGCAGTTCATCTCCAGAGGCTTCCGCAAGAGCAAGAACAGCAGTATCGTGATAGTGTCAGAGAGCCACAAGGACGGCGGCGCGATGTACTACGCCGACCGTGTTCGCAAGGAATACCCTCAGTACGACGTGCGCGTGACCATCCTCGGACACCTTCAGAGGGGCGGCACGCCAAGCGCCTTCGACAGAATCCTCGCCAGCCGCCTGGGCTACTCGAGCATCGAGGCCCTCAAGGAAGGCCAGCGGAACATTATGGTGGGCATCCACAACGACGAGATCGTCTATATCCCTATAGACAGGGCCATCAAAAAGGACAAGCCCATCAACCACGACCTTATCAACGTCCTCGCCGTACTGTCAATCTAAAGAGCGAATACAAAAAAGGGGCTGACCGTAAAAGTCAGTCCCTTTTTTCGTGTGCCCCGGAGCAGCCGTCCGCAACCGGTCACCGTGTGCTGTTACAGTCTGACGGCGTTAATATAAGTATTGGCCATCACCATACCCTGAACCTCCGTACCCGAAGGGATCTCGGCAGAGTCGCCGTTGATAAGGAATCCCAAAACGGTAAAACACCCGCAAAGAATGGCAAGAACCATATTGTCATCGCCCTTTTCGTACACGGATGCACCCGTCAGAGGAACAAATGTACCGTCCGTGGCATATATCCCGTCCACGTCGAATCCGACCTTTCCGCCTATACCCAAAACAGTAGCGCGGCCAGCTTCATAGATGCAGCCCTTCACTATGGTTCCGGCAGGTATCACCACCGTACCGTCAGCCAGAACATCGTTCTTGACCATAAGATTGACCGCTCCGCCTATGGAAGTGCTCTGAGACGAAACTCTCTGGGTGGTCTGCAAAGTAACAGGAGTGCCGGCCTTCAGGACCAAAGCCTCGTCGCTCTGGGCAGACGCTGCGACACTTAAACCGATGGTCATAAAAATGACCGCTAAGATCTTCTTTACCATTATGCTAATTTATATATGGATTAAACTTTCTCAATTTGTCCACGCCATCATTCAAGATGCGCGCATTGTATCTTTCCGCTGCAAGCCCCGAGCCATAAATGTTCCCGGCATAGAATGACAGGGCCAATGCTCCCGTGATCACACCCACGCCGACATTCCCGCTGCGAAAGCTCGTATAAGTGGCATAAGCCAGCAGGCCGTTGACGATAAACGCGGTAACAGCATTGGCAGCAGACCCCACATACAGATACCCTGCCCCGGGAATTATCCCAATTACCTGCGCCAGTGTCCTGTTCTTCTTCGCCGCATCACGCGTGGCGCCGATAACATCCAGACTTGCCTGCCCGTACAGATAACTGCTTTCCAGCTCGGTGCGTCTGCGGATGGCTTCCTGCGCCTCGTCATACCGACCTCCTTTCATATACAGGACGGCCAATTCCCCATACGGCGACGACGGCACCGCACCGTACCGGCCAGCCATATCCTGCACCCGGTCTGCAGCTGCCGTATAAAGTTCCGCACACTGCAGATATCCGGTCATCGCCGCAGCGCTGTCCCCTGCCAGGTCGCTCAGATGAGCCGCCTCGAAACAAAGCCTGTAATCTCCCTTCATATCTTTAGGAAGGCCGTCATAGCAGGACAGGCCTCCCGCATAGTCTTTCAGGCCTTCGTAACATTTCAACCTGCTGACCTGCAGGACCGTGCTGGAAACGAACCGGTCCGGGGAATAAAACAGAAGCCGCTCGATCTCGGTCAGTGCGCCATAATAATTACCCCTATTGATCAGACTGTTAACAAACTGGATATCAAAGTCCACGCTGTCGCGCACCTGTATGGTCTCCGCCGCTATCCTGGAATTGTGCGAGGCTATAAGACCCTGCGGGACCGGCACCCCGGCCGGATAATCCACCGGAAGAAAATGCCCCTCCACACCGGCATCCGGATACAGCCAGGTATCGTGACCGCAGCGAATCAGACGGTCTGCGGTAAGCGCCACGGCCACAGGAAAGCAGTGATGCGAAAATGCCAGTTTCCCAAAAACTGAACAGGACGGATACATACGGCAGTGCGTATGCTTAACCGGGCTCATATATTTCTGATATACAGAGATATAGTCAGAGGCTGCAGATCCATTTTCCGCCTGCTGGGCAACCGCCTCCGCAGACAGCGCCAACATCAGAAAGACTATGACTGTGAACCGTCTCATAACTCCGGCAAATATACTGATTTTTCACCACAAAGTCACCTCGGAAGACTGTTCACCGGATGTCACTTGCACAGCATTATATCGAGAATCAGGCTGTCGGTGGACTTCATTCCGCGGGCCCCGATGTTTCCCAGATTCTGAATGGTCTTCTCTATGTCCGCGTCGATAATGCCGTCAGTCGGCTGGGCGCAGATGCCCTTGAGAGCAAGCACGGCACTCTGCAGGGCGCAGGACACCCCGCAGGCCACCTTGAGCGCGCAACCCTCCTTGGCCCCGTCGCAGATCATCCCGGTGATGCTGCCTATCATATTTTTAATGGCACTGGCCATTTCTTCGACCCCGCCGCCCTTAAGCATAACGATGCCGCACGAAGACCCGGTGGATGCCACCACGCAGCCGCACAACGCCGACAGCCTTCCCAGATATGACTTAATATGAATGGCCACCAAATTACTTACTGCCAATGCCCTTATGAGCTGATCCTCGCCGCTTCCCAGATACTCTGCCGTGGCGATAACCGGAAGCGAGACCGTTAGTCCCTGATTCCCGCTGCCCGAATTGCTCATCGCCGGAAGCGTGCATCCCGCCATACGGGCATCTGACCCCGCAGCCGTACGGGCCATACACACGGAATCCAGGGTCTTTCCGAACACGTCGTCGCTGAACCCCTCCGCTATGGTCTTCCCGACCCTCAGGCCGTAATCTCCTCTCAACCCCTCCTCGCTCAGCGCGGTATTGAGCCTTATCTGCTCGCGTATCAGCTCCAGATCGGCAAGGTCCGCCTCCCGGGCAAATTCGTTTATAAGCTCCAGACTCAGGAACCGCCCGTCACCGCCATCACAGGCCTGCGCACCGGCAATCCTCTCGTCCAGAAGCACACGGTCAGCGCAGGCCACATAAGTTATGTGGTCGTGCTCATCCTCCACCACGCACTCGCTGCGCACTCCGTCCGAGAACTCACACTCGGCCCTCACATACAGAACCTTGTCGGAGTCTTGCGCACGCACACAGACACGTCCTCCGTCCAGCAGATGCCTCGCGCGCGCTATAGAATTGGCATCCAAGTCCTTAAGCACCTCCAGTCCGTAATGCCAATTACCGCAGACCGCGGCCATAGCGACAGCTATCGGAAGACCGATCTGACCCGTGCCCGGAATCCCCACGCCCATGGCGTTTTTCAGAATCCCCGCGCACACATATACCGTCACCCTGCTGATGTCACCGTCCCCCGCCGCCGGATTCACCTCCGTGCGGTAAGCGTCCACCGCACGCGCCACGCAGAGCGCCACGGCTATAGGCTCGGTACAGCCCAGAGCGGGCTTCACTTCCCGGTGAAGCAGATCCAGAATCTTACTGTAAGTGACTTTATCCATATCTTCACGTTTTCGAACCGACAAATTTAGAAATTATCGCACACAAAGCGAAACGCCGGAGCACGAAAAAGGCCGGAACCTCGCGGCGCCGGCCTTCACACATAATTGATACACTTATGATATTACTCCAAAGGTTTGAGAGTAGTATATACGTTGGTTACATCTTCGTCATCCTCCAGAAGGCCCGTGAGCTTGTCAAGGGTAGCCCTCTGCTCAGGAGTTACGTCCTTGAGCTCTGTGGTAGGGATGCGTTCGAATCCGCCGGACACGAGTTCAAATCCGTGATCCTCGATGTATTTCTGAATCTGTCCATAGGAAGCGTAGTCACCGTAGATTACGACCACCTTGGTCTCGTTGTCGTCCTTGTCCACCTCAATCTCCTCGAACAGTTCGTCCACGCCGTAGTCGATCAGCTCAAGCTCAAGTTCCTCGAGATCCATTCCCTCGGTCTCCTTGATGCGGAACACGCACTTGTGATCAAACATAAAAGCTACTGAACCGCTGGTACCGAGCGATCCGCCACATTTCGTGAAATATGAGCGTACATTGGCTACGGTACGGGTAGTATTGTCTGTAGCGGTCTCTACGAGGTATGCTATACCGAACGGGCCGTAGCCCTCGTAAACCACCTCTTTGAAATCTCCCTGCTTGCTCTCGACTGCCTTCTTGATGGCACGCTCGATATTCTCCTTAGGCATCTGCTCGGTGCGGGCAGTAGCGATAAGGGCACGAAGACGAGGGTTACCGGTAACATCGGCGCCGCCCTGCTTTACGGCGATGGTAATTTCTTTTCCAAGTTTAGTAAAGGTGCGGGCCATATGACCCCATCTTTTGAGTTTACGCTCCTTGCGGAATTCAAAAGCTCTTCCCATAAATTATTCTGAAACCTCGTTAATGTATTTGTCTATAAGAGAATACTCCAGACTCATCTGGTATTTGTCCTTCACGGTCTTGTAAGCTGCGAGAGCCTTGTCCTTCTGGCCAAGCGCCTCGTAAGCCTGTCCGGCCTTCACCAAATATTCAGCGGCGAAAGCGTTGTCTGCCTTCTGGGCTGCCTTCATATAATACTTGGCAGCAGATTCATTGTCTGAAAGAGCGCTGTAGCAGTCACCCTGAAGTGCGAGAGCGCGTGCAGCCAGAATCGGCTCAGTGCCCTTGTATTTCTTAAGATATGAAAGTGCATCCTCCCACTGGCCAAGCTGTGCGCAGCAGGTGCCGGCATACAGATACACGGCCTTGCCTGCCTTCGCGCCGTACTCGTCGCAGATCTGTGCAAATCCGAGATTCACACCGTCTCCGTTGAGCGCGAGATCATACTCGCCTGACTGGAAATTAAGCTCGGCGACATACGAATTCTCCTGAGCCTCAGCCACAGACGGAGCATAAATCCATTTGCTGTAACCCATAATGCCAAGTCCTACGACTACCACAGCGACAAGTGCGATGATGAGCACCTTCCTGTTCTGGACGAAGAAATTCTCAGTAGCCGATCTGGTAGCGGCTACATTCTCTTCGCGAATCTCTTCCTTTTTCTTGTTGTTTGCCATTTTATCTGATTTTTATTTGTTTCCAACCCATCCGGCTGTCCAGTCAAGGCCAATGTCCGGCCCTGCCGTCGTTCAGGCTGCCGTTCCCGGCTCACTGACAACCAAAAAGTCCACGAAGATACGGATATTTCCGCGAATATGCAAAACCGATAACGCCGACATCATTGGACAGGAAGAAACAAATCCTTATATTTGCAGTCCTTGTAACAAAGCATATATGCCAGACAGTAATTTCATAGACTATGTGAAGATTTTCTGCCACTCCGGACACGGAGGAGCAGGATCGATGCATCTTTACAGGGCCAAATATGTACCGAAAGGAGGCCCGGACGGAGGCGATGGCGGCCGAGGAGGCCATATTATCCTCAAAGCCGACCCTCAATTCTGGACTCTGATCCACCTCAAATACCGCAAACACGTCATCGCCGAAGACGGCGAGAGCGGGAGCGGCGGCCTTTGCCACGGTAAGAACGGACAGGACATCACCCTCAGCGTGCCTGTGGGAACCGTCGTAAAAGATGCAGAGACAGAAGAGATTCTCTTCGAAATGGTCGAACCTGGCGAAGAGCGTATTCTATGCCAGGGAGGCCGCGGTGGACTTGGCAATAACAACTTCAAGACTCCTACCCTACAGACACCACGCTTCGCACAGCCGGGCGAGGAAGGTATGGAAGGCTGGTTCATCCTGGAGCTGAAGATATTGGCAGACGTGGGACTGGTAGGATTCCCGAACGCGGGCAAATCCACCCTTCTCTCCTCTATCACCGCAGCCAAGCCGAAGATCGCTTCCTACGCATTCACCACACTCGAACCGAACCTCGGCATCGTCAAATACTATGGGGACCAATCCTTCGTGATGGCCGACATACCTGGTATCATCGAAGGCGCGCACGAAGGCAGAGGCATTGGCCTTAGATTCCTTAGACACATCGAGCGTAACTCCGTACTGCTCTTTATGGTATCCATCGAAGAGGAGAACATCCAGAACTGTTACGGGACGCTGCTTAACGAACTGGAGATGTATAATCCGGAACTGCTTGACAAGAAGCGCGTTCTGGCCATCACCAAGTGCGACCTCATAGATAAGGATATAGAGAAGGACGTCGAGAATGATCTCCCTAAAGACCTGCCTCACGTATTCATCTCTGCAGTAGCAGGTTCCGGGTTGAAGGAACTTAAAGACCTTCTTTGGAAGGCGCTTCACGAAGAAGACTAAGATTATGACCGACTTTATACATAACCTGGAGGTCATCGACCAGAATGTCAGCCTGTGGATCAACTCGTTCCATAGCCCTCTGACAGACCAGATATGGATGTTTTTCAGCGATAGGCTCGTCTGGCTGCCGCTTTACCTTCTGGTAATCGGGCTTATCATCCGCAAGTTCGGATGGAAAAAGGGACTCATCGCGGTATTCGCCATCGCGCTTATTATTCTAAGCGCAGATCAGGTCTGCAATTTGGTAAAAGATACTGTCTGCAGGCTGCGCCCAAGCAATAATCCAAGCATTGTCGCACGCGGGCTCAACTACCCTGCCGGAATCGGAAGCCGCATCTACGGATTCTTCTCCGCACACGCCGCGAATGCTATGGCGTTTGCCTTGGCCGGAGGAATAACGCTTCACAGCAGACCTTGGAAAATCGTTCTGTTCATCTGGGCTCTGCTGGTAGGTGTAAGCCGTGTATTTGTAGGAAAGCACTTCCTGGGAGACGTGCTCGTAGGATTTATGGTAGGCGCGATACTCACCTACATATTTATTCTAATAAACGCTCTGCTACTTAAGGCCTGTACTGCCAAATCCGCCGACACCTCTCTCTGAATCAGAAAGTTCTGATGTCTCTTCCCACTCTATGCACTCGTGATGTGCCAGAACTATCTGGGCTATCCTCTCGGATGGCTCTATGACGAATGTCTCATTAGAAAGGTTAACCAATATCACCTTCAGTTCCCCCCTGTAGTCGGCATCGATGGTACCGGGACTGTTCAGGACGGTGATACCGTGCTTGGCAGCCAAACCGCTACGAGGGCGCACCTGGACTTCATATCCCACAGGAATCTCCATAAACAGCCCTGTCGGAACGATAACCCTTTGGAGCGGAGCCAATTCTATCGGATCCTTTATATCCGCACGGACGTCCATCCCGGCCGAAGCAAGTGTCGAATACTGCGGAAGAGCATTGGCGCTCTTGTTTATAACCTTTACTGTCATATAGTTGCTGTTTCTGATTATGCCAATGGCTATTTCGGAGCCTTCCTGTAGAGAATGGCCGCGATGACGGCGAAGATGACGTTAGGCATCCAGAGCGCCACGAATGCGGACAGAGTGCCGGCATACACGAACATCTGGCTGAAGCGCATGAACAGTATGTACGTGAACGCCAGACCGATACCCAGGCCAAGGTTCCAGCCTATGCCTCCCCTCTTCTTGCGGGACGAGAGTGCGACTCCCATAATGGTGAGAATGAACGCGGAGAAAGGAAGGGCATAACGGTTGTTCTTTTCTATCTCGGCATACATAACGTTCGAGTCGCCACGCATCTTCTGCGTGTCTATCAGGGCGTTCAGTTCCCCTATGGACAGGGTCTGAACGGTCTTTTCATTGAAATAGAAGTCATTGAGTTTCAGTGCGATGACCGTATCGAGCCTCTCGCCTGTCTCCACCCGGTCGGACAGGCCCTCGGAATAGTTCCGAAGGGTGTATCTTCTGAGCTTCCAGCCGTCGAAGGTACTGTCCCATACCGCAGAATCGGCGGTCAGTTTGCTCACGAGCTGGTTGTTCTCTATGCTCTCAAGGGTGAACTTGTAGGCCGTCTTGTTCCATTGGCTGAAAGATTCTACATACACGAACTGGCCCGGAGCTATCTGGTAATGGATGTTGCGGGTCTTGGTGGAGCTTCGCTTCTTCACGTAGGCCTGCTCGAATTCGAGCCGCACGGCGTTCGAGTGCGGGATCACATAGAGGTTCAACCCGAGCGAGAGAGCCGTAATTATCGCTGCTGCAGCCATATACGGCATAAGCATACGTCTGTAGCTGATACCGCTCGACAGGATCGCGATGATCTCGGAATTGGCTGCCTGACGCGAGGTGTAGAACACCACCGTAATGAACACGAACAGCGGGCTGAACATGTTTATGAAATACGGTACGAAGTTCAGGTAGTAATCCACGATTATCTCCTTCAGAGGCGCCTCGTTCTTTACGAAATCGTCGATCTTCTCGGAAATGTCGAATATGATCACGATTCCGATTATCAGGACAAGGGCTACGAAGAAGGTGAGTATAAAGCTCTTGAATATGTACCAGTCCAGTTTCTTGGGGCGAAGTTCTATCATAATCTGGAAGTGATTCTAGGCATTACGGAGTTCTTCCACGGAGTGAAGTCACCCGCCTGTATATGTGCTCTGGCCTGACGAACGAGGTCCAGATAGAATGCGAGGTTGTGTTCGCTGGCTATCATCCCCGCGAATATCTCTCCTGCGATGAACAGATGACGCAGATAAGCCTTCGAATAGGTATGGTCCACGAACGAGGTTCCGCTAGGGTCGAGTTCGGAGAAGTCGCTTTCCCACTTGGCATTGCGCATATTCATAATGCCGTTCCATGTGAAAAGCATACCGTTGCGCCCGTTGCGGGTAGGCATCACGCAGTCGAACATGTCCACGCCGCGCGCTATGCCTTCGAGGATATTGGCAGGAGTGCCCACGCCCATAAGGTAGCGTGCCTTCTCCTTCGGGATGATCGGATGCAGAAGTTCTATCATCTCGTACATCTTCTCCGTAGGCTCGCCCACCGCGAGGCCGCCTATGGCTATGCCCACCTTCGAGAACTGCAGCGCGTGCTCGGCGGCCTCCCTGCGGAGTTCCGGATACACGCAACCCTGGATTATAGGGAAGAAAGTCTGTTCGTAGCCGTAGAGAGGCTCCGTCTCTTCGAAATGGCGGGCGTATCTTTCAAGCCAGCCTTTCGTAAGACCAAGGGACTTCCGCGCGTATTCCACCGTGGCGTCGCCCGGGCAGCATTCGTCGAGAGCCATCATTATGTCCGCACCTATTATGCGCTGGGTCTCGACGTTGTTCTCAGGAGTAAATTCGTGACGCGAACCGTCGATGTGCGAGCGGAAAGTGCATCCGTTCGCGGTGAGTTTTCTGATGGGACTGAGCGAGAACACCTGAAATCCGCCGCTGTCGGTGAGTATGGGCCTGTCCCAGCTCTCGAAACGGTGAAGACCGCCGGCCGCCTTGAGAATGTCAAGGCCCGGACGGAGATAAAGATGATAAGTGTTCCCCAGTATGATCTCAGCCTTGATATCATCCTTCAGATCGTGGTGATACACCCCTTTTACCGAACCGACAGTGCCGACCGGCATGAATATGGGCGTATGGATCTGACCGTGATCTGTGGTAAGGACTCCGCATCTGGCATTCGATGCGCCGTCAAGGCTCTCCAACTCAAATTTCATACGCCAAATATAGCAATAATCCCGCAAAAACTCGTATTTTTGTACTGCTCCGGGGTCAAGTTCTACCGGACCTGAACGGCAAACATAATCAATAAATACAACTAATGAAGAAAATTTCATCCATCAGCCTCAGGCTGATACTTCTGAACTTCCTCGAATATGCAGTTTGGGGAGCTTATCTCACCTCGCTCGGACGTTATCTCGGCGGTATCGGAATGGGGCCGCAGATCAAATGGTTCTTCGCGATGCAGGGCATCGTGTCCATCTTTATGCCGGCCCTGATGGGTATCCTCGCCGACCGTAAGATGCAGGCACAGAAAGTGCTGTCGATGTGCCACGGACTGGCCGGCGTTGCCATGATCGGAGCCGGAGTGTACTGCCTCAACGCAGGAGCCGCAGTGGCTTTCGCACCGCTGTTCGTACTCTACAGCATCAGCGTCGCATTCTTTATGCCGACCATCGCTCTGGTCAACTCGGTGGCCTACAACGCACTCGAGAAAGCAGGCAAGGATCCGGTGAACGACTTCCCTCCTATCCGCGTATTCGGAACGGTAGGCTTCATCATAAGTATGCTCACCACGAACTTCCTTACCATCAAGGGAGTACACATGCAGGACTCCTACACGCAGCTCATATCTTCAGGTATCATCTCCCTGGTTCTCTGCGCATATGCGCTCACCATGCCTGAGTGCCCTACCAAAAAGGGAGAAAGCAAGAGCTTCGCGGACAGCCTCGGCCTCAAGGCCTTCACCCTGTTCAAGGACAGGCAGTTCGCCATCTTCTTCATATTCTCTATGCTGCTCGGTGCATCCCTTCAGATCACCAACGGCTATGCCAATACCTTCCTGGGCTCTTTCGCCGGCAATCCCGCCTATGCGGACACCTTCGCGGTGAAGAACTCCAACGCGCTGATTTCGCTTTCACAGCTGTCAGAGACCCTCTGCATCCTTCTCATACCGTTCTTCATGAAGAAGTTCGGCATCAAGAAAGTAATGCTCATCGCCATGTTCGCCTGGGTATTCCGTTTCGGATTCTTCGGACTCGGAACACCGAGCATGCCGGGAGTTATCCTCTTCATACTCAGCTGTGTGGTTTACGGTGTGGCATTTGACTTCTTCAACATTTCAGGCTCCCTCTACGTGAACGAGAACACCTCGAACGACATCCGTTCTTCTGCCCAGGGCCTGTTCATGCTTATGACCAACGGACTTGGCGCCACCATCGGAACACTTGCAGCAGGTGCAGTAGTCGATGCCTGCGTCTATAACGCCGCTTCTCCGTCCTGGAGCAAGGCCTGGTACATTTTCGCAGGCTACGCCTTCGTGGTGGGCGTACTTTTCGCGCTCTGCTTCAAGGAGCCGAAAAAAACAGTCAAAAAAGCATAGCTTAATAACCACTCCCATACGCGGCCTCGACGAGATAATTGTCGAGGCCTTTGTTATATGTGACTGCAGGGATATTACCCAAATCATACTGCCTGACGAAATGATAATAGCCCTGACGCCCGTCCTCATAGGCACTCATATCGTTGGGAATATACTTTCCGTATCCTTCCCTGTTGCAGACCAGTTCCGTCACCCTGTTGGGGTACTGGTAGAAATCGAACTCGAAAATCTCCCTGTGCTTTACCAGGTAAGCCGCCGCCTCCTGAATAACTGCACGTGGCGTATAGTCCTCCGAAGTATCGAACCATGAGTTATCTTCGGCCTTGGCCGGAATCTTCACCTTCAATATGC
The DNA here is from genome assembly GCA_963626825.1 of bacterium. Lineage (GTDB taxonomy): Bacteria > Bacteroidota > Bacteroidia > Bacteroidales > UBA932 > Cryptobacteroides. Next base: position 17,187 of record CAVFXO010000040.1, read on the forward strand.
TGTTGTCATAACGCGAACAGATCATAATAAAAAACGGAAGGTTGTCACTCCAGATGGAAGCATAGAGCTTGGTAGAATACTCGCAGAACGGCACCCAGGAGACGCCCAGCTTGGCGGGAGATGAAGGATAAATGTAGTCATACTGACACCCCACGCTCACATAAAGCACCAGGTCAAGCGTATAGTACCCGGTAAAGGACTTTTTGGTATGCGGATTAATCACCTCCCCCTTCAGGGCCAGATGCCCGCACGACGGAAATACTTTTGTGGACATCGCCGTGAAATTCAGGTTCCTCCCGCTCACGCGTGCAGCCGAAGAATATATGTCCGACGAACCTGCCGTGAATGCCTCCTGAGGAGTGGCTGTCAGGTCCGAAGTGCTGTGTACAATACTCCAGTTCACCAGATGCTCCGACGGGCCCTTGTCCGGGAAAGGTATGGCTGCCGTCAGACTCCGCAGATCACCTGGAGCCACCTGATAGTTATACACCTCGCCCAGATGGCCCTGCTCCGGAAAGGCCTTGACGCACTGCAGTCTGGCCACGGCGCTGACCGCGGACTTGTTAAGTTTGAAAGTCACCCTGTATTCCGTCGCCTCGTCCAGTTCTTCCCTTCCGAAAGCCTTAATTTCCTGCACGAATCCTGTCGATTCATAATAATCATATCTCTGATTAGACACAGCCCAAGCCGGAACGAACGCCCCCTTGTTTCCCACATCAGAAGAGAACATCGGCATTCCGTACAGGGAATCAAAAGACGAATAAGCCTGGGCAAGGGTCGTTACCCCGTTATGGGCCATCAGTTCGTCGGGCATACGGAAGTACTTCATACTCAAGTCAGTACCGTCACTGTATGCCAATGAGGCCGTAATGCTTGAATCGTAATACGCCCCCGAAGAAGTCACGTTGTAGCATCCCGCCTCCGTTATGAACCCGTCATTCACCTTCAGTATAGGCTCATACGAAACCCCCAGGCTGAATGTCTTCTCGGCCTTGAAGCATCTGACTTTAACATCGGCCGTCCCTCCCCTCGCATCCTGCCTGTGAATGTACAGCGTACGGGAAGAAGGATTAAGATAGAACATATCGCCGGAAGCCTGGTCATATTGATTCTGCCAGCCGGATAGCGAGCCGTTGTCCAGATTCCAGGTGGCGCCCTTCAGTTCCACGATCACTTCCTGTCCTTTCACCTCGTCGAAGGTTATATATCCATACTCTGCCGTACATTGAGGTATGTGGGCGGTGTAGGATGTAAATTCCACGGGGCGGTATGACAGGCACAGCGTCATCTCGCTTGACTGCTTTCCGTCCCAGGATTCAACCTTCACGGTGGCTCCAGGCAGGTTTATGCCGCCGTAAACGGATCTCGCATACACCTTGCCGCCGCTGGTCCTAACCTCCAGACTGCCGTTTATCTGCTCATCCGTAACCTGAGCATAGTAGGTCATGTCGGAAGGAATCACCTGCAGCGGGAGTTCCGTCCATCCGTCTTCCTGATATATGTACTGGAAGGACGGAGAGAAACTGAGAGTTCTCGAGTCGGACAGGCCCTCCAGGCTGGATTTCCAGTTGCTCCTGAGCGTCCCGTCATCGGAAAGGGTTAGGCTTACCTGAACGTTCGTGTTGCGCACCACATTGAAATCCGTAACATTGTCACTGCCCAGATACAGCCTGACCTTCAGATCAGCCTCAGCCCCGGACGTGGTCCAGTCCCCGGCAATTTCCATATAGGTACACAGGGCGGCTTTCTCCGGAATGGCGTCCGGGGTCTTCTGCCACGGGTCGGAATTGTCCGGCAGGAGCACGCCCTGACAGTTTTCCAGCACATAGAAGTCCACACTCTCCCCCGCGTTCAGCCTGGAAAGGTCGTCAGATCCGGCATAATCGCCGTCAACGGTAGCGGCCGCCCGGCTGGCCCCGGAAAAAGGCGATATGGACGAAGCCACCTGACAGATGCGTACGGACTTGAACTGCACGTCACAATGCTCCAGCAACGGCTCTATGCTTAGCGAATACTTGGACACCAGACGGGTCAGAGGTAGGTCGAGGGACCTGGCGCCGCCGGAAAGATTGATGCTGTAGCCTTCCCTGAGGCACATTGGCAGAGTCCCCTCCGGAGCCAATTTCCACGCGCACGACACCTCGCAGAGTTCCGACTCCGCGTATGGCACGGTAACCTCGCCCACATTGGCCAATACATACAAAGTGTAATCCCTGCTGCGGTCAAGCGTGATTCTGGCGCTCGACCCTTCGGAATACACGCTGCCGTGCAGTACGCCGTCGCAATAGGCATATACATTCATATCCGAAATCTCCGTTTCCTGGACGTTCGCCGCGCTTTTGGTGCCCTTTCCGAAGGCCCTTACCTCCACTTCAACCACCTGGGGTTCGAGTTCCATCTTTTCGCAGGCACACGCGGCGAAGACTGCCAGGACCGTACAAAGCAACTTTTTCATAGTTCCACCTTTTCCCAATTCTGTACGCTTACGCTGAATGCATTCTCCACATAAGCGATGTTTATATAGACGTCGTCCAATGACGGACTGGTCCAGTCCATCCCGCCTCCGATGAGGTCCGCGCCCACATTCTGAGTAAAGAACGCCGTCAGGTCATCTCCGTCCGGAGGAAGCAGTTCCAGCGAAAGGGATGAGTCCATCTGCCTCGGAATGCTTATCACATAACGCGCCCCGGACTTGTCGGAACGCATCAGAGGAGAGGCGATGACATAAAATTGGCCCGGTACAGGAGCAAGAGTTTCTAATTCTACCCCACTGACATTGCTTCTAAGCCTTACCCTGCAATCCAGGCCAATTACATCTATAACCACCCTGCAGAACTGTTTCCGAAGGGCTGCATCTATCTCTTCCACATCCAACAGGCAGTCCACCCTGCAGGCATAGGCATAAAGCGAAGGCATCTGTTCTCCCTGCTCTATCTCTCCGCCCCAGTCCTGATCCACGCCATTGAAACTCACCACCTCATATCCTTTCCCTTTGGCAAGATCAAAACCAGCCTTCGCTATGCCATCTACCTTGGTAATATGCACGGACTCCCGGCATTCGCCATCCAGCCCCACCCTGAAGCTCACACCCGGATCATCTCCCCCGCTTACGCTCATAAACAGCAAACTGGGGCAAGCCGAGCGGTCACTCTTGATACTGCAGGACTCTGCCGCAGAAAGGACCGTAAGAAAAAGACCAAGAATCCGCGCACGCATAATGACAAACTATATTATCTGTTCTGAAACCGGAACCACGGTCCAATCTACCACACTTACACTGAAGCTTATGGATGAGCTGCTTACAGGCGTGTCAGGAGTGTCCGAACCGGGTCTCTTGACCGTTATGCCCGTAAACTCGTAAGACTTGTTGGCCGCCAAAGCCGGAAGTTCTACCGGATAATAATATGTAGTGCCGGCAAGCTTGGCCTCTATGACCAGTTTCGTCTTCTTTACCTCGTTATTGTTCGGCATAGTGTAGAAATAATGCGTCGTGGCGTAGGAAGCATTGTTGGCTACAGCCTTTGAGACCTTGTCATACAGAAGCGATGGAGCTTCATTTTTATTTGAAGACTCATTATACCACCTCTTGTTGGCAGCCGTCCCGTCCACACTTCCGTCTCCGGCAGCATCACAGATGTAGATACTCTCTATGGTGAATGACAGTTTCTGAAGCGAAGCAGATTCGAAGTCCCTTGTGATCTTCGGAAGCACGATTCTGGACACCATTCGGCTTACCGGTATACCCACAGCCGCAGTGGTAGGAAGTTCGACGGTCTTGTTTCCCACCATCACCAGAGCATTGGTGGCATTGGCATTAAGATCCACCACAGTCGAGAGCAGCGTTTTCTTGCTGCTGATGCTCGACAGATCCGGCGCATTCACCAGAGCATACACCTGCCTAGAGCCGGCCGTACAGGTAAGAGATAGTGTCGAAGTATTGGCCTTACCATAGGCATCCAGCATATCATCTCTGAACACGAACACCTGCAGATCCTTGATGGTCGTCTCCTTCGCAGCCACATCAGTACCGGTAGACTTTACCTGCAGCGAGCTGAAGGCATTGACATTGAGCACGCATTTTTCACCCTCCTCCGGGAGCGGATATTGCTCCCTTGACAAATTCTTGTTACACGAAGCCAAAGCGGCCGCCCCGCAAATCAGGGCGCAGACAAATTGAAGATTTTTCATAGATTCTCCGTTTACATTTCATACTGAAGTGGTTCATCTGTTTCCACCGGGACCACACGGTTAGCAACTATCTCGAAGACAGTTCTTTCCACGTCGTCATTACCGGTGAATTTCTGCGAGCGTATGCGCCCGCTGACATAAAGCTTGGTCCCCTTGTCCAGCTTGTCCAGATCCTTCATATTGTCTCCGGCCCAGGCCACTATCTGATGCCAGGTGGTCTCGATGACGGCCTGACCGTTCCTGTCCTTGTAAGCTCTGGATGTAGCCAGCGTAAAGTGATAGACTTTTTTTCCTGCTGTCTCCTGACAGCGTACTGAACCTACGACTCCCCGCAGTTCAACTCGATTCAAATTTTCCATTGAAGTTTCAATTAGTTTAAAATAGCGGTCAGTTCTGATGCGCCCCGCAGAACTTCCTGGAGCAAAGGTGAGGAACATTTTTCACAATTCCTCGCCTCTGGGACGAATATCAGGTTAATATTCAATTGTTTATATAACAGGCGGAATTCTTTCACCCGCCGCGACGGATTCTTACGACACCCGGAAAAATTATCTTACACCGTAAAAATTACTTTCCAGTAAGATTCCGCTCCGGGAAGAACCGAGTGACGGACTTTTTCCTACATTTACCGCGCAAGCCAATAATCATAACACGATGAGCTACGTCAAAAAAAATTACGAATGTCGCTGTCTGAACTGCAAGTCCGTCTTCTACGGGCGCACAGACAAAAAATTCTGCAGTGAAGAATGCAAAAACGGATACAACAACAGGTACAAGAAACAGCAGTATCATTCGCGCACGTCAGTCTCGAGGATTCTGGACCAGAACTACGCCATACTGGAAAACCTGCTGGCCATAGACGCAAAAAGCGTCCGGCTCGATGCGCTGGACGCTTTGGGATTTCAGATACCCTACTGTACCTACACCACAGTGGTGAGGACCTGTCGTATCTACCAATGCTACGATATCCAATATATGATATCGAAAAACAGTATCTATAAGATCTCCCGACTACGAATTACTTCTTATGTACAGGAGCGACAGGCTTCTCAGGAACAGGAGTAGTCACAAACGACGATACCTGCTTGTCATACTCCTCAGGAGTAATCATATGGCAGGAACCGTTGACCTGGGCTCCCATATCCACCTGAAGCTTGTTCACATAGATATTGCCTTCGATAACAGCGTTTGACTTGAGGGTAAGAAGATCCTTGACATAAGCGTCTCCCTTCAGAGTTCCGAGGAAATCAACGCTGCTGCAGGCCAGACCGCCTGAGATGACCGCCTGAGGGCCTACTACTATCTTGCCTTTTGAGAAGACCTTGCCTTCTATCTTACCGTCCACGCGGATATCGTTGTCTGAAGAGATCTCTCCCTTGATGGCTGTGCCGACGGAAATGCGGCTTACGTCATTGACATTAAGTTCAGGCTCCACAGCCTTCTTAACTTTTGCTAAATCCATGTTCATAACTGTACGTATTTTTTATTTAATATATTTTAAACCAATCCTTTGCCGTGGCAGTTCTTGTATTTCAGACCGCTTCCGCAAGGGCAAGGGTCGTTTCTGCCAATCTTCTTGTCCGCGATCACCGGTGCCTTGGCCTTCTGCTCGCCGTTGGTTACCAGGTCGTTACGGTGAGCCTGGAGACGAGATGCGTCCGGTCTGGTCTGAACCGGCCTGCGCGGCTGATCCTCTATAGGAATAAACGCGCGGAGCAGGAACGAGAGCACATCTTGGTTGAGCGACTCGAGCATCTGCGCGAAGAGGTTATAGCTCTCGAGCTTGTACACCACCTTAGGGTCCTTCTGCTCGTGAACGGCATTCTGCACGCTTTGCTTCAGGTCGTCCATCTCACGGAGATGTTCCTTCCAGTGCTCGTCAATCTGATAAAGTATGATATTCTTACTCAGGGTCTTGGCCACCTCGCGGCCTTCAGACTTGTAGGCCTTCTCCAGATTTACTGAGAGAGTGATGACCTTGCGGCCGTCGGATACGGGGATAGCTATGTTCTTGTACATGTTACCCTGCTTCTCGAAGACCTGCCTGATGATAGGGCTGAGTCTGTCCACGAGAGAGTCCATCCTGCGCTGGTAACATTCCTGCATATGGTGGCAGAGGGCTGAGACTATATCGTCCTTCTTAGAATGCTCGTAGAACTTGGCATCGAAGCCCGGATCTATGGAGAATCTGGCCATAAGAGACTCGCTGAACTCCTCGAAAGAATAGCCGTTACAAGAATCCACGAACAGCGAAGCAGAGTCTATCATCATGTTCTGAAGGTCGATCTCTATCTTGTCGCCGTTGATGGCGTTGCGTCTTCTCGAATAGATGGCCTCTCTCTGGTAGTTCATCACGTCATCGTACTCGATGAGGTTCTTACGGATACCGAAGTTGTTCTCCTCCACCTTCTTCTGCGCAGTTTCTATCGCCTTCGAAAGCATATTTCCCTCGAGAGCCTCGTTCTCCCCCATGCCAAGCTTATCGACCACCGACGCGATGCGCTCGCTTCCGAAGATACGCATCAGTTTATCCTCCAGCGAGATATAGAAGATTGAAGAACCCGGGTCACCCTGACGTCCCGAACGGCCTCGCAGCTGACGGTCCACACGGCGCGAGTCGTGACGCTCCGTACCTATGATGGCAAGTCCGCCGGCCGCCTTGACCTCGTCCGAAAGTTTGATATCCGTACCGCGGCCGGCCATATTGGTGGCTATGGTCACGGTAGAGCGCTGTCCGGCCTGGGCGACGATCTCCGCCTCGCGGGCGTGCTCCTTGGCATTCAGCACATTATGCTTGATGCCCCTCATCTTCAGCATTCGGCTGAGGAGCTCTGAAGTCTCCACATCGGTCGTACCCACGAGTACAGGGCGTCCCGCAGCGGACAGCTCGCAGATCTTGTCTATCACTGCGGCATACTTGGCCTTCTTCGTCTTATAGACCACATCGGGAAGGTCCTGACGCAGAACCGGCCTGTTCGTAGGAATGACCATCACGTCCAGCTTGTAGATGCTCCAGAACTCGCCCGCCTCCGTCTCGGCCGTACCGGTCATACCGGCCAGCTTGTGATACATACGGAAATAGTTCTGAAGTGTGATGGTGGCGAAAGTCTGCGTGGCAGCCTCCACCTTCACATTTTCCTTAGCCTCGACAGCCTGGTGAAGTCCGTCGCTCCAGCGGCGACCCTCCATAATACGGCCCGTACTCTCGTCCACGATCTTCACCTTCTCGGTACCGTTAGAATCGACCATCACGACGTAATCGACGTCCTTCTCGAACATCGCATACGCCTTAAGAAGCTGGTTTACAGTATGTACGCGCTCGCTCTTAAGAGAGAAGTCCTCCATCAGGGCGTCTTTCTGAGCCTGTTTCTCGGCAGGCGAAAGTTCGCTGTGCTCTATCTCGGCAGTCTTGCTTCCCACGTCAGGAAGCACGAAGAAATCTTCGTTCCCCACGCTCTGGGCAAGCAGGTCCTGACCCTTGTCGGTAAGGTTGATGGAGTGCTGCATCTCGCTGATCACGAAGTAGAGAGGGTCCGTAATGACAGGCATCTCCTTCTCGTTATCCTGGATGTAGTAGTTCTCGGTCTTCTGCATTACGACCTTCACGCCCGGCTCACTGAGATATTTGATAAGTGGCTGGTATTTCGGAAGTCCCTTGTATGCGCGGAAAAGGAGTTTGCCGCCTTCGGCCTCGTCCCCCTCGGCCATTTTCTTTTTGGCTTCGTTAAGGGTCTGATTGACAAGGGCTCTCTGCGCCTGGTAGAGCTTCTCCACGTAAGGGCGGAACTCCATATACTGGGCGTCGTTCTGTGCGCGTGACACAGGACCTGATATGATGAGAGGAGTACGCGCGTCATCGATGAGCACTGAATCGACCTCATCGACGATGGCGAAATGATGCTTTCTCTGAACCAGATCTTCTTCGCTAACTGCCATGTTGTCACGCAGATAGTCGAAACCAAACTCGTTATTAGTACCGAAAGTCACGTCGCAGTCGTAAGCCCTCTTGCGCTCGCGGGAATTCGGCTGATGCTTGTCTATGCAGTCCACGCTGAGGCCGTGGAACATATACAGAGGGCCCATCCACTCGGAGTCACGCTTGGACAGGTAATCGTTCACGGTGACCATATGCACGCCCTTGCCTGCCAATGCGTTAAGGAATACCGGAAGGGTCGCCACGAGGGTCTTTCCCTCACCGGTGGCCATCTCCGCGATCTTGCCCTGATGCAGCGCGATACCGCCGACGATCTGCACGTCATAATGCACCATCGACCATTTGAGGTCGTTACCACCGGCCATCCAGTGGTTCTGGTAAATGGCCTTGTCGCCCTCGATGCGCACGAAATCCTTATCTATGCTGAGCGCACGGTCGAAATCCGTAGCCGTTACCGTGATGGTCTCGTTCTCCGTAAAGCGGCGCGCCGTACTCTTCACGATAGCGAAAGCCTCCGGAAGTATCTCATTCAGAGCCTTTTCTATAGCCTCGTCCTCGTCCTTGACAAGCTTGTCGCTTTCATCGGCCAGCTTGACCTTTTCCGAGATGGGAAGATCCTCCTCGAGCTTGAGCTTTATCTCCGCGATTCTGTTCTCGAACGGAGCTTCCACCTCCACCATATGCTGCCTGAGAGCGGCAGAATGTGTGCGAAGTTCATCATCGGAAAGTTTGTCTATATCTTTATACGCCTCCAGCACCTTATCAAGGATAGGTTTCACCGCCTTGTAGTCTCTGTCGGCCTTGGATCCGAAAATGGTTTTTATAATGCCTGCTAATGCCATATTGGTTTACTTTATTAAAATCTTTCAAATATAATCAATATTGGGAACTTCACCAAAAAACAATAACTTTGTCCCTGTATGCCAGCCATCGACCATAAAAGGATAGCCCGGAACACCCTGCTTCTCTACACGCGGATGGGACTGATAATGATAATCAGCCTGTGGACTTCGCGCGTGGTCCTGCGCAGCCTGGGAGCGACCGACTTCGGACTCTATAACGTGATCGGAGGAATCGTGGTCGCATTCTCCTTTATGAGCGGCGCGATGAGCTCGGCCTGCAACCGTTTCTACTCCGTCGAACTTGGCCGGGGCAATTTCGGGCGTCTTCACGAGGTATTCAAGGCCAATCTGGTCATCTTCGCCGCGTTCTCCCTCGCGATCCTGTGTCTGAGCGAAACCCTGGGCATATGGTTGCTCGAAAAGAAGCTCATCATCCCCGAAAGCAGAATGACCGCCGCCCGCTGGGTGTACCAGTTCAGCATCGTGACATTCCTCGCCTCGCTTCTGGCCATACCTTTCAAATCGGCCATCATCGCCAGGGAGAAGATGAAAGTCTATGCCTACTGCAGTGTCATCGAAGCCTCTGCCAAGCTGGCCGCAGTGTTCCTGCTCGACCGCTCCGGCGCCGACAAACTGGCCTTCTACGGATTTCTGATGATGCTGATTTCGATAGTGACGAACCTGTTCTACGTTCTGTACTGCAGGCATTTCTATCCTGAATGCCAATTCTCCCGCGGGTACGATCGCAAATTGGCCCGAGAGATACTCTCTTTCAACGGATGGGGTATGATAGGGTCGCTCGCCACCGTGGCCAGAAGCCAGGGAGTGAACATTCTGCTCAATCTTTTCTACGGACCGGCTGTCAATGCGGCACGCGGCGTGGCCAATCAAGTGTATATAAACGTAAACCAGTTCGTGAGCAATTACGCATTGGCATTCGCACCGCAGATAGTCAAATCCTACTCCGCCGGGCAGCGCAAAGAATGCCTCGGACTCATCTTCCGCACCTCGCGCCTGTCGTTCCTGCTGCTGCTGGTGGTGGGGCTGCCGCTCATCGCAGAGATGGACACGGTAATGAGGCTTTGGCTGGTGGAAGTGCCCGCGCATAGCTGTTTGTTCGCACAGCTGATGATGGCCGCGGCGCTGATAGATGCCCTCTACCCCCCTCTTTTCTACGGCATTCAGGCCAGCGGTCAGGTCAAATGGCTTAACATCCTGGTGGGAGGCTGCCAGATAGCAGTGGTAATCGCTTCATATATAGTGCTTAAGGTCACGACAACACCTGCCGAGACCGTGTTCTGGTTTATCCTCGCCGGATGCGTACTCTCACAGATTCTTAGAATCGCACTTTCCATAAGATACATAGCGCTCCCGCTGGGAGAATATATACGTAAGGTCATCCTGCCGGTAGGTGGCATCGCCATACTCGGAGCCGGGCTTATGGTCCTGATTACCAGGACTATGAATCAGGGAATACTGAGACTGTGCCTTAGCGTGGCAGCAAGCGTGGCGCTCTGCGGAGCGGGATTTATCATAGAGAAGAGATATGGCAGAAACGCTTAGGGAACATCAGCTCAGGCTCCTGGAACTGCTTAAGGAGTTCGACCGCATCTGCGCAGAGAACGGCATCACCTGGTGGATGGACTCCGGGACCCTGCTGGGCGCGGTACGGCATAAGGGATTCATCCCCTGGGACGATGATCTGGACGTGTGCATCCTGGGAAAAGACTTCCCGAAAATACGCCGAATTCTGAACGAAAAATGCCCCGAGCCCTTCGCCTACGACACTTCCTGGCGCGGCAAGACCCGCCTGTCGCCACGTTTCATAGACACCAGCGCGACAGTAAAGCGCATTGACCCCGCCACCGGTCTGGAAAAGGAAGAACCCCTCTGGATAGACACATTCGTACTGCGCGAAGGGAGCCTTCGCATCAAGAAAACGCTCGACCCGCTCTACGGAAGGTGCGTCAGACGCATCTGGGGCGGCATCAGCGACGGACCTGCCAAGCGCATCGCAGCCTTCATCGCCTATCCGGTGCTTTGGCTAGCAGTGAAAGCGGCGCTTCTGACAGGGCGCATCTTCCATAAAGGGAACCTTATTCACGATTACGGAGTGCCTTTCAACAGCCTTCGGCGCAGCGAAGACATCTTCCCGCTCACCAGAATACAGTTCGAAGACACTACCTTCCCCGCACCTGCCAATTACGACCGCTACCTTCGCCTCATCTATGGCGACTACACCATAGTGCCGCAGGAGAAGAAAGCGCACGACATACTGCTTTAACCGCTTATGAAGAAATTCCTTAAATATCTGCTCTGCTACCTGGTCTATCCGTTCTCTTTCCTCTCCATAAGAAAGGAAGGACGCATCGCATTCGGATGCCCGAAGAACCGCTTCGAAGGTAATCCCAAATACCTCTTCATAGACTATAGCCAATGCGGATACGACGTATGCTGGATAAGCGCGGACAGGGACATCGTCAAGAGCATAAGATCCAAAGGTCTCAAAGCCTACTATCTGCTCTCTCCAGGCGGACTTCACTATGCCCTGACCTCGAAATGGTGGATGGTGGGAGCATACTCCTCCGACATACTGTTCTTCCTGAGCGGCGGAGCGAAAATCTTCAACCTCTGGCACGGAGTAGGCCTCAAACTCTGCGAATTCAACATCAAGAGCGGACCATTGGCCGACAGATACTATAAGAAGACGCTCAAAGAGAGATTCTACCACCCGGAAGTCTATAAAAGACCTGACCTCTTCCTGTCAGCATCCGCTTTCCAGACAGCTATGTTCAGCCCGGCTTTCAGAATCCCCGCAAGCCGCTGTATAGAAAATGGTTATCCGCGTAACCTGATACTTCAGTGCGACGAACAGACACGAGGCATCTTCATCTCCAGATACGAAGACGCCGGCACTAAAAAGCTCATATCCGAGCTCGAGTCATTCCATAAGGTCTATGTCTATATGCCTACCTGGAGAGACGGCGGCGCCTCGGCACTACAGAATTTCGACTACGGAAGAATCGACAAGATCCTCCGCAGGAACGGCGACGCACTGCTCGTAAAGGATCACTTTAACAATGCCGACGGCGGCGCCTACCGCGAAGGTAATATCTACCACCTTCACCCTGCGGCAGACATCTACCCTTTCCTCCCATACACAGACGTGCTCATAACCGACTATTCTTCCGTGCTTTATGACTACATCCTGATGGAAGGCAAGAACGTGGTGCTCTACATCTTCGACTATAACTCCTACACCCAGGAGCGTGACTTCTTCTATCCGTTCGAAGAGAATGTGGTAGGCGAAAAAGTCTACACCCTGGACGAGCTCGAAGATGTCATCCATCGCGGGCCGAAGCCACTCGACGAAGCCAAGCGCCAAGAGCTTATCAGCAAATTCTGGGACGGAAAAGAATCCAAGTATGATTTCAGTGATTATCTGCACCTACAATAGGGAGCGCTACATAGGTCGCGTGCTAAGTGCACTAAGCGAAGAAGAATTCCACGACTTCGAGGTGATCGTGGTGGACAACAATTCCACCGACGGCACACTCCAGACCGTACGTGACTTCGCCGCCGAGCACTCGACCTTCCCCGTAAAGATACTGTCAGAACCCCGCCAGGGCCTCTCGTTTGCACGAAACACCGGCATAGAGGCTTCACACGGCGATCTTCTGGCATTCCTGGACGATGACGCCATCCCACACCACGGGTATCTGGCCAATTTGGCCCGAGGGATGCAGACTCATAGCGAAGCCATAGGATTCGGAGGCAGGATCACGCCGATATTCGAAGACTGCAGCGCCCCTAAATGGCTGTGTCGCTGGACTATGGGCTGGGTGTCAGGTCTGGACAAAGGCGAGGCGGACTGCCTGTTCCGGAGCCGCGAATTCCCTATCGGGGCCAATATGGGCCTTCGCCGTGAAGCCTTCGAGAAAGTCGGAACATTCGACACCGAACTTGGCAGATGTGGCGGGAATCTATCCGGAGGAGAAGAAAAAGACCTCTTCTATAGAGTCCAGGCACAGGGAGGAAAGATAATCTATCTGCCCGACGTAAAAGTGGATCACGTGATCCCGCAGAGACGCACCACCAGAAAGTACGTCATAGAATTCGCGAAAGGAGTGGGCAGAAGCGAAAAAAGAAGAAGCCTGGGTGAAGGCACATACCCCCGCAGGCTTCTATCAGAACTTGTCAAATGGGCAGGAACGCTGGTGCTGTTCCTTGGCTATCTGGCCGCTATGCGCCCCACTTGCGCAGCCACTCTGGTCCTTTTCCGCTGGCACGTAAGCAGAGAGCTGCTCCGAGCGAAATAATCAGTATATACATAATATAGCGGAACAGAGCATTGACCTTATAGCCTTTATAGATGCTGTCAGGTCTAAACTCGAACACTATCTCGTGGCTTCCGGCCGGGATATTCAGAGCCCTAAGCGCATAATCGGCGCGATAATGCTCCACCTTCTGCCCGTCTATATAGGCATTCCAGCCGTAAGGATAGTAGATCTCCGAGAACACTGCTGTCTTCTCCCCGTCCAGCTGAGCGCTATAGGTCAGACGATCCGGAGCATAGGAAGTCAGCGTTATCTCACCATCAGAAGATGTATTGCCAATTGCGAATGAAGCGAACTTGCTGCCGATAACTGCCTGACGGGACAGATCCAGGGTGCGGAGCGCCTCACTTTCTTCGAGCGGAGTCTGCGCCACCACCATCTCATCCACGAACCAGGCGTTACCCAGACAGTCTGGATTAATCATCACCTCAGCAGACTTGTTCTCCCCCTCCACTATGAAATACTTGGCATTAAGCATATTGGCCACCGCCATATTACCCTTCGACAGGTGTGCGTCGATAAGATCCTGGTACCTGCGAAGCTTGGCAGCGTGATAGCCACCCACAGAATGCAGATAATACGAAGTGCGGCTCTCGTTGAAAGTGTTCGTGGTGAGGTTCATCACGCGGAAATACGACTTGTCCTGCAGAATCTGCTTCTCATAAGGCTTCATCGCGAAATACGAAGCGTTGTCCCTCTCGCGCACCCAGTTGTCCTCACCGAAATACCTCTTGTCCACAGGCCACATATCCAGAAGAATCAGAAGCCCCAGGGCCGGCACCATATGGGCCAATTTAATCTTCTCTTTAGCAAAGAGATACAGCACTCCGGCAGAAAGCAATATGAATATGGCCGAACGAAGCGCATCCGAACGAAGCATACTCGCCCTCTGATCGTGAAGCGACTCCAAGAACCAGGACGGCATACCAGAAAGCGTACGCGCATCATAAGACGAGACGAACGAGAACATTCCGCCGCCAAACAGCGCTATGAAAAGACAGATACCGCCCGTGATGCCTGCGCTTATGCCGATGGACTTCAGAAGACGGCGCTTCTCGATCTTACCTGCAACTATCTCATTCAGAGCGAGAAAACCGAGCAGCGGCATAGCCACCTGAGCCACCACCAGAATGGAGGACACAGTGCGGAACTTGTTATAGAACGGGAACCAGTTGTAGAACAGTTCCGTAAGTCCCATGAAATTATGACCCCAGCTAAGAAGTATGGAGAATACCGTAGCCGCCACCAAAGCCCACTTGTACGCTCCCTTAACTATGATACAACCCAGCAGGAACAGGAAGCACACGATGGCTCCCACATAGACAGGACCCGCCGTGAAAGGCTGCTCACCCCAGTAGGTCGGACACTGCTCAGAGAACTGACGCGCAGTAGAGTGCGAATAACCTTCAGAGACTATATCTTTATAAATCACAGAGTTAGTGCCCACATTAGTATTGCTGGCACCACCCTTAAAGTTCGGAATCATAAGAGTCAGGGTCTCGTCTATGCCATAGCTCCACGCAGTAGCATAATCGATGTCAAGTCCCTTGCTGTCAGCGGCCTGCTCACTCAATTCGCTATGACCGCCACGAATAGTCTCCTTAACATATTCGGAATTGGCCTTGAGAAGGCTGTAGCCCGTACCGACACCCACACCGATCGCACCGGCGAACACGCACAACGCCACCAGAAGCTGCTTTAACTGCTTGTCGCGAGCGTGCAGATAGATCTCCGCGATGCCGAAAAGCCCCATCATCATTATCATATAATAGGACATCTGCGGATGCTTCATCAGGCCAATGGAGCTGTAAAGCATCACCAGAGCGGCGCCCAGAGCGTATTTGTGCTTTCGGAATATCAGGAAGAACCCGCCGATTACAGGAGCCATCATACCGAGCGTGATAGCCTTGGCCTCGTGTCCTGCAGGAATAATGAGGAAGAAATACGAGGACATCGAGATGGCTATAGAGCCTATGATGCTCAGCCACTTGTTCACGCCAAAGCAGCGAAGCATTATGAAAAATCCCAGGAAATATCCCAGCAGAAGGCCGAAGATGGAACCGAAAAAGAGCGTTACGAGCTTTCTGAAGAACTGATCCACATACCAGATAGGAGCGGAGAAAGCGTCTCCCGGATGCTTCACCGTGATCTGGTAGGAGGGCATACCGCCGAACATAGAATTGGTCCAGTTGGCTGGAGTGTCCGCCGTGGCGTTATATTCCTTAAGTTCGTGAGCCATACCCTTCCACTGCATAGTGTCGCTCTGGCTCAAAACTTTCCCCTCGAAAGCAGGAGCGCAGTAAACCAGAGTTATCACCACGAACACCGCCGCTGCGACCAGGTAAGCGCCATATTTCTTCAAAAAATTCTTCATTATTCCCTTTTTTTGTATATTTGCATTCCTCCAAGCGGGATTAGCACATCGGTAGTGCATCAGCTTCCCAAGCTGAGGAGGGGGGTTCGACTCCCCTATCCCGCTCTCCTTTATTCCTTTACCCTTAGATTCATACCAGCCGTAATGGTATCGTGCGCCAGGTTCATAACTGCGCGCTCCTCACCGGCCATGCAGAATCCGCACACTGCACAAGCCCCTGTCAGAGATCCAGCACATTCAGGAGCACGGGTACCGTCGGTGAAGATGAAATTGGTCATCCAGCAAGCTTTCTTGAACTTGAGAGACTTCATATATTTGAGACCCGTAACGGAATTCATTATAGGATAACCTTTTTTCTTATAGTCGATTATCATATCTATCACCTTCGCGCGTTCCTCGAGCGGAAGAGCGAGTTGCTCCGTGCCCTCGAAAGGCGTGTGGAAGTTAAGCGAAATCTGCTGGAAATACGGCGAATTTTTCACATACTCTATAGCCGCAGCTACGCTGTCCACATTGAGGGTGTTTATGGCCATATTGGCAGAAAGAGCCTTGTGACCGCACTCCGAAACATTCTTCTCCAGACGCTCGAAAGCGCCCTGTCCGCGGACACGGTCGTGATATTCGCCCACGCCGTCCATCGACACCCAGATGCTGTCTGCGTGGCTATCAGGGAAAGGTTTCTGCGCATTAGTAGTGATGGTGCAGCTGAAAAAGCCCAGTGAATGCGCCAGATCGCAGAGGTCGTTGATGTTACGCTCCCCATCGCTCCACAGGAACGGCTCGCCCCCTTCGAAATCCACGAAGCGCGAACCCAGCGAATAACAATACTCCAGTTCCTCCTTCACCTGCTCATAGGTCTTGGTAAGAGGATTCTTATGATTATACACGCTGCAGTGCTTACAGCTGAGATTACATCTGTCGGATACGAAGATCACACTTTGTAGCGGCTTCCTGCGGCCAAAGAACTTGGCCCTGAACCACCACCAGCCAAGATATGATATCTGAGAAAACTTCATTATATGATAACCTTAACTATTGACACTATTATAAGCACGCTGCAGAATCCAGAAAGCAGATTCCTCGCGCACAGCCATCTGACCATAAACCAGTCGATCTTGTACTGCCTGTACATCTCCCAGTTAGGCATAGGCCCCAGCCACGGGAGAGGCTTCTCCACCTCCATCAGTCGGCCTTTCGTGAATTCCACCAGCGACCGGAACAGCCACACGCCGCGTGGAAGCACCACCAGTACCGACAGATACCACACGGACAGCACTCCCAGGCACACGCCCAGCACCACCAGAGCGAAAGGAAGGAATATGAACAGAGCCGAGAAGAAGAGATTACCCCGGGTGCTTCCCACCAGACGGGCAAATGTCATCTTGTTACACTGCTTATCTCCCGGCATATCTATAAAGCTGTGAGTGAACAGGATATTAAGCACCAGCAAGCCCACCGGCACGCTGAGCAGGCCCACGGTCCAGTCCATCGCCCCGCACGAAGCGTAATAGACGCCTGTCATCACCAGCGGCCCAAATATGAAACCTATGACCAGTTCTCCCAGCCCTCTGTATGCCAATTTAAGCGGCGGTGCGGAGTAGAACACTCCGAGAAAGGCGCACAGCAGCACGACGGCCGCTATCCACCACAGCCCATTCTCGCCCCAGAACGAGACCTGAACACCCCTAGGGGCATTAAAGATCCTGTCCAGACAGATGACTGCGCCGCAGATCAACGCCACCCCGGCAAATGTCGCGATGGCCTTCGCCGTGCTCTTAAGAGTCTGCGATCCATCTATAAGGTAAGGATACTTCACAGTCATAGCGCGAAGGCCCTGACGGGTGACCTTGTCCCTGTCCCCAAGCATATCCACCTTATAGTCAAAGTAGTCGTCCGCCAGATTGAGCGAAAGATGCGCACACGCCACGCCCAGCACGGCCAGCACGGCGCTGTACCACCGGAATCCGTCCTGTCCCAGAGCCAAAGTCACTGCCAGCACGGCAGGCACCACGCTCTGAACCAGAGCGAGCGACCTGGCATTATCCAACCATTTTTTCAGATTCATATCTTCTCAGCAGGCCCACCATTTCTTGATGAGCCCACTAAGATAATGACTTTTTCCGAATTAAAACTCGTACTCTGTCACACTTTGCAGTCCCGGTATGCCGTAATAGGCCTCCACGATGTCTCCCTTAAGATATATTTTCTTTCCCAGAAGTCCCGGATTGTCCACCAGATTGAGGGCATTGCGTATCTTGCCGGTGGAAAGCTGCACCGACAGGCAGTTTTCCTTGTCTGTGCAGGAGCTCTTTGCAGCCAGCACTATGTTCGTTCTGGAAGAAAACGGCGGGGTGAAACTGCATTTGCTCGAAGACAGGTCTCCACCCACTATGTAGCCGTACACCCACACTTCCGTGGCGCCGGCCATCTCCTGCGCCTGCCCAATGCTCAGCGCATCGCTCTTCTCCGAACCCTTGTCGGAAGACCCGCCGCCGGACTCGCCTATCACCAGTTTGTCACCTACCCACACGCGCGACGTATCCACCTGGATGTGAATTCCGGACTCCACCCTGGCCGACGAAGAAGCGGATATCTCCAGCTTGAGATCCAGTATCTGCCTGGCTTCCAGCGTATATGTGGCCAATGTGGTCTCGGTCCCGGAGTCATTGAGCACCAGAGACACCTTGCCCGGGCGGAAATACGCTATCCTCTTCTCCGAATATCCGTACATCAGCTTGCCTTCGGATGACTTGAGGAACAGCACCCCGTTCGGGTATTCGGTAAGAAACTCCGGGTCTATCTGCAACCTCACGCCGCTATTCAGCTGCACGCAGTCAAGGGTCACGCTACATTCCTTCCCGGCGGACACCAGCGCCACCTTCGTGTCACCGAACTGCGGGGACGAGAATACCGGGGTGTAGAAGTCGCAGGACTTGGCAGTTATCGTGTAAGTGCCCGCCGAAGTTATGATCTTCTCGGGAGCCGCTCCGAATGTGCCGTAATAAAGGGAGGCCCCGGACGAATTGGTCACCGAGATGATGAAATCGTTCGTGTCCAGCTGCACTTCCACGCTGCTTTCCGCCACTGAAGCTGTCTTCCGTTCCTCCTCGGGAAGAAGACTCACGAGCGGAACCGTAGGAAGGTCGACGTTCTGCGGAAAATGAAAAGTGAGCGTGCCTTCGCCCTCATCGCGAGAAAGATTAAAATCACACCCTGTCATAGATAACAGGACCAGCGGCAGGCCCTTCCGGACCAATCTTTTGAAATCTAACATAATACATAAGTTTAGTCTCGCCGCACCATTACGGCTTGGCACAATTATAGGAAAAGAAAACGTATTTTTCTATAAAATTTGTGTTTTTTCAGAAAACTTTTTATATTTGTGACGAAGTTTTTCATAGTTTAAGTTTAGGTTAAGTAGCGGGGAACTCGCAGTGATGCAAGTTCCCCGTGAATTTTAAGCCCCCTTAGTTTAATGGATAAAATTCAGGATTCCGGTTCCTGTGATAGGCGTTCGATTCGCCTAGGGGGTACTACTTTTAACACACCGATAATGAACACTAAATCTTTCTGCTGCGCCGCTGCGCTCACCCTCCTTCTGACCATCCCGGCACACGCCCAGAACGAAGACTGGGCCCGGACCACCACATACGCCAAGTCAAACAGCGAGATCACCTCCTCCCCCAAGGCCGTGCTTCTTGGTGATTCCATCACCGAAGGCTGGGCCAATGCCGACCCGGACTTCTTCACGCAGAACAACTTCGTCGGCAGAGGCATAAGCGGCCAGACTACTTCGCAGATACTGGTCCGGATGCGCACCGACGTAGTCGAGCTGCACCCGAAATATGTAGTCATCCTCGCGGGCATCAACGACATCGCCCGTAACGCCGGCCACGCCGTGGACGTGCAGACCGCCGTGGGCAGCATCAAGAGCATGTGCGACATCGCTAAGGCGAACGGCATCAGGCCCGTGGTATGTTCGCTGCTCTGTTCATATTACATCCCCTGGAGGTCGGATGTTCCGGACTGCTATGAGAAAGTATTGGCATTCAACTCCCTGCTGAAGGAATACGCGAAGAAAAACCGCATCCCCTACGTGGACTATTTCACGCTGATGGCCGACGGGGACGGACATATCCGCCC
The DNA here is from genome assembly GCA_963626825.1 of bacterium. Lineage (GTDB taxonomy): Bacteria > Bacteroidota > Bacteroidia > Bacteroidales > UBA932 > Cryptobacteroides. The sequence continues at coordinate 37,005 of CAVFXO010000040.1, forward strand.
GGAATATTCCAGGGACAACGTCCACCCCGTAATGGAAGGGTTCAAGGTGATGGAGGAATACCTACTTCGCTTTATCAGGTGATTTCACGGCCTTCCGGGCCTCGACGCGCCTTGCGGTGTTCTGCACTATCGCCACAATGCCCACCCAGATATCGTAGGAGAAGAATCCGAGGGCTATCATCGTGAATGTAGGCATAAAGTCCACATACACGCTTCTGTAATAATATATAAGTATGCCCACAATATCGCACAGGAACAGGCATCCTATCTGCACCAGACGAAGCACCATCTTGCCCACCACCGGGAAATTGTACAGCGCTATATAATTGAGTATCAAGAAGAGAACGCAGACTATCATCGCGATCTTCCAGTTGTCTTTGGACGGATACTCCACCAGGACCCTGTCATTAAGAATAGTCTCTATGATATAGGCCTGTATCTTCACGCCCGGCATCGTGATGTCCACCGGCGTCAGATGAAGATCGTGCCCGTCATAGAGCTTCCCCACCAGCACTATCTTTCCCTTTATGTCGCGGGCCAATGAATCCGGCCTTTCAAGCAGGTCAGACCCCGAGACGGTCTCGAAGACGACGTTCGGATAATTGATGAGGAGCGTGTCCGAAGAATCCTCCACGTGCCGCATAAGCCTGTCGAACGCTTCCGGACGGCCCAGCCGCACCAGTTCGGTAGCCATTCCATAGGCCAATGTGGAATCGGCCTGACGATAAATCGGTCTGAAGTTCCGGACCGGACAACCCAGGTCATTGGCCTCGAGATTTACTATACCGAAGTACTTGAAGGTGTCGTCATAGAAGTACGCTTCCTCGGGCAGCACCTGGTCCTTCTGATTCTCATAGCCGTTTATACGCTTGGGCAGCACCAGATTACGGCAGTCCTTGATGGCAGAGACGAGTTCAGCATCGTGCTTCTTCTGCTTTTTGTAGATGATGTCCAGACCCACTGCCGCCGGTGCGCAGTCGTCGATGACATTAAGCACCTGGGTGATCTCCTCGCGCGAACAGTCGTCCACGCTGACTATCAGCACGTCTTCGCTGTCGTACGGAGTGGACATTCTGCTGGTAATGGAGTTATAGATGTCAGACATCTTGAACTCCACACCCGCCATGGAAGAATTCATCGCGGGAATGGATGTCAGGTTATAGATCGTGGACTTGGAGAACAGCAGAGAGACAGCCGTAATCGCCACTATCTGCACCGCCGTATATATTAATCGCTTAACATTCATCGGACCCAAAAGACAACAATACTGCAAAGATAAGGTTTTTGCTGGAAATTTTGTCCTGAACAGAAATGTTAAAAGTTTCTGATTTTTGCATGTTTGCGGAATCTTTGCATATATTTGTCAGTCACTGGTCCCAACTCGATGAAGACCTCAGTTTCGAAGGAATGTTCCAGACGGACGACGTCTTCTACGAAAACCACGACTGAACATTCTTCCGAATAATTTTATATCTTTGTGGTGATGAAGAGGACTTTGGGCATACTCGCGATACTGTGGATTTTCTGGTTCTTCGCAGGAAATCCGGCCAGCCGTGCGTCCACGGCCAATTCCGGCGACTCCGCCGACGTTCCCGCCCTGCAGGCCGAAGTCTGCAGCATCTCAGCCGCGCTCAAATGCACCGACATCTCATCCTCCGGCCAGAACATCACCACCTCTCTGACCTCACCCTTCCGATACATCCCACGGAGCATCACCAAACTGACCTTCCAGGCCGACCGATGCCTCCACTGCATAACTGCCAACACTCACCCCGAATGGCACGACCATAACTTCCGGGGCCAATTCAGTTCTTCCAATCTCCCCTACTCCATCTGCCACCTGCTGATTTAGCAGTCGCGGAGATTGCCAATGCCGCAGCCTCTGTAACGAACACGTCATCCGGCAAATCTGCACCCTGCTAATTTCACCGGGTGCAATATCGATATAGTTTCCGGACGGAAACAGCCACAACCACATTCAATTCAAATTAATTCATTCGTCCACATTCCCACAGATAAGGAATTCCTTAAAACGAAGATGTGAACAAAAAAAACAAGTATAATCCATCAACAACGCATATACTATGAACACAAATATTAAAAAAGTACATACCTCACGAGACTTGGTAGTATCATTGGGCCTTATAATAATAGGTATAGGTCTGTATTTCGTCAACCCCGGATGCGCCGTATGCATCGGCGCCCTCGGCATACTCCTGTTGTTCCTCTACAAGGTAGGCTACAGGATAGGTGACGACAGGACCGTCTATCGCAAGCGCTCCGTGGACCTCTGCAGAGGATGCAAGGAGCCGCTCGTCGATTACCTGGAAGACAGGGCCCGGACTCTCGAGATCAAGGAAGGCGCCGACGGCGGCTGCATAAGGGTGGACTTCTTCTACACCTCCGACAAGGCCAAATCGTTCGTGCAGATTTATGACTTTCACAGCTACGAATACCAGAAGGACGGAGACCTGCGCGAAGTCCCTGCCGACAAAACCGCAGTCCTGCTGAAAAAACTTTAAACCTCACGCCTGCCGGGCAATCCGACACTTGCCGACAGCATTGACGAACTGGTGTCCAACCACCTCCACCAGCACTCTGGCAGGCCAAAAATACACATACGAAACAGGGCCGCGGATTGCGGCCCTATTCTTTTAAAAATCAGTATTTTACCCCCCCCCCATAAAATGGGACGGAAAATATTTGCATATTAAAAAGTTATTTTTTATATTTGCGCCGATTTAATGAGTGAAGTTTACTGCTGACAGACGGTTATCTGAGGCGTTGCAGATAATAAGGGCTACGGTCAGTCTCCTTAAAGTCCTTCCTGCAGAAGGAAAAGATCGTCCGGCAGCATTGAAATGATTTAATGACAAGACATTACACATATTGTAACATGTGTGTCGAAGGGGCGGGGAACGCCACGAAGAACACACATAATGTCGAAAAGAATGCGTTGTTTTATGATTCCACGGAGATGCGTAAGGCATGTCCGCGGAGTTTTTGTGTGCCTGTCGGACTGAACCGTTGGCATAGCATCCCGTCAGCAGGGCCCCCTTGCAGCCGCTTGTAAGGCTATTCAGGCCACATTGGCCAACAGAATGAAGGCAAAGTCAACAGCAGACGTAGTAAGTAGTGAGCAGTGTGTACCGGCACGGCGATGACAAAAGGTCAGAACGAGATTGCGGGCACAGAATTGGTATGAGACCGGAAGGTCAGGACAGATAATCCGACAGAAATAATGAGTTTGAACAGATACACAGGGAGATTTGCGCGCAGCATAGTTAATGCGGCGCTGCCGGTGCTGTGTCTGTTCACCGCTCTCACAGGCTGCCAGCGCCGCCCCCTCGAAGACCCGGGAAAATACACTCGGGTAAAGATTAACGTGAACGTAAAGAACATCCAGAATATCACCTGCGACATCTACAATGAAAAGATTCCGCATCCGGAGATAAACCCTGAAGCGATGCATGTCATCTTCTTCACCCAGGACGAGGAGACAGTGGCCGCAGAGACATTCATCACCGACGTTCAGACCGAAGATGACGGCAGCAAGAGCCTGGTCGGCGATATCGCCATCTATCCCGGCACCTACAAGATGCTCATCTACGACTACGGTACGGAAGAGACGGTAGTCGAGGATTTCTACCACTACGAAAGCGCATATGCCCACACGGACAGCGCTCCGTACTCGATTAGGAGCAAATTCGCTACTAAGACAGACGAGATTCCGGACATAGTCAACGAGCCGGACCACCTCGTGGTAGCGAGCAACCCTTCGGAGACCATCCCTTATCACGACGGTCTCTACACCATCAGCACCGAAGCCCATTCTGTCGTGGAGAGCTGGTATCTGCAGATCAAGGTCGATGGTCTTGAATATGTAAATTCAGCGCAGGCGCTGCTCTCCGGAATGGTTAGGGAGAACCTCATCGCCAGCGACACGCGCATCAATGACCCTGAAGCCACCATCTGGTTTAGACTCGAAAAGAGTGATGACAATGGCGTGCCCGTCATCTGTACGGTATTCAACACCTTCGGACGCATCCCCGATTCGACGAACGCCCTGGCAGTGACATTCAGCATACAGACCACTGATGGGCGCACCGTAAAGCGCGAGTTCGACATATCGGACCTTTTTCACACAGAAGACGCCGTCAATCACCACTGGCTGCTGCTCAACGAGACCATAAAGATAGACCCGCCGGAACATAGGGGCGGCGGTTTCGACCCGGCAGTTGACGACTGGGATGAAGAACACCGCGACATCGAACTGTAAATGTTCGAAAAACCGCAAGACAGAAGAGACTAAGAAGTAAAAAGATATAACATAGAAAGTTAAACTGACAGATTTAATGAGAATGAGAAAATTTGCACTAATCATTGCAGCGGCCGCAGCTGCTGCGCTCACAGCCTGCTCGAAGAGCGAGACAGCAGTTTCTGTCGCGAATTGTGAACGGGAGATCACCTTTCTGACCTCACCTCTAACCAAAGCCTTGAGCGGTAATGAGAAGAAATTTGACGATGCGAACATTTTCGCCTCAGTTGCATTCTATCTCGATGCTGATAAATCCTGGGATTGGGCAGCAGCCACAACTCCGGATGTTTACATAGGCTCAGAAATCATAGACGGCGGCGCCGGCACCGGCTCGTACGATGGCGTAACCATCGCCAAGGTCGGTTCCAACTGGGTGAATGCGAAGAAAAACAGTTCCGGCACCTGGGAAAAGGACAAGGCTTACTATTGGCCAAAGAAAGGTAAGCTGACCTTCTTTGCCTGGTCTCTTAACTCCACCGGTCTTGCATTCCCCGCAGGAAGTGCCGCAGAAGTAACCTGCGTGCCGTCAGAAGGAATATTGCTGAACGGATTCGATATCGATCTCAACAAAAACGTTGACTTTATGGTAGCGGATATCGCAAAGGACAAGAGTGCCAACGAGTCTGTCTATAAGACGGTCTCCGGCATTGAGAGCGGTGTCCCGACTCTTTTTAGGCATAAATTTTCCAAGATCTATTTTACTGTCAAAGAAAAGGAGGATTATACCGGAGTCAAGTTTACCCTCACCTCCATAGAGTTCAAAAATCTTGCGGATAACGCGAACTATACTCAGCATTCCAGCGCTGGCGAAGAGACTATGTCAGCTTGGCCTATTATAATTTCCAAGAGCGACCAGACCTATACCTCCGGCATAACTCAGGAGGTGACGGATACAAAGCAGCCTGTTACACAGGGCACTGACGGACAGTATATCTATCTGCCTCAGACATTCTCTAATGACAGCCAGACTGTAGAGATTACATATAAGGTAGAATATGACACCGACGGCGACGGCGTTGCCGATGTTACCGAAACCATCACCGAGACCAAGAAACTCAGCGAGCTCTTCGAGTCTTCTGACGGAGCCAAGGACGGCAAGTGGGAAATGGGCAAGAAATACACCCTCGACATCACCTTCGCTCTCGACGAGATCCTCTGGGACCCTGCAGTGCAGGACTGGATTGACGAGACCGGAAAGGAAGTCAGCATCAAATAATCAACAGAAAATATTATCAATCAATTAAACATTTTTATCATTATGAAAAAAACATTTATTTTCCTTGCAGCGGCTGCAGCACTTGTAGCCTGCTCAAAGAACGAGGAGACCTCTTACATCAGCCCTGCTGACAACGAGATCAACTTCCTCGTAGCGCCTAAGGTTAAGGCGGAGACTACTCCAACCTTCGACAGAAACTGGACATTCAAGTCAACTGCCTTCTATCTTCCGAAGGCAGAGTCCTGGGCTTCTCACACCACTACTCCGGCTGAGTACATCAAAGGCGTAGATATCTCTTACGACACAACTGACAAGGTCTGGAGGAACGCTACCAAGAAGTACTACTGGCCAAAGGACGGTAAACTTACATTCTTCGCATGGACTTCACTCAAACAGGGCGACAACGTCACTGGAACTTATGATGACACCAAAAAGGTCGTTACGCTTACAGAGAACCAGGAAGTTTCATGTCTGACCTCAGGCGTAAGCGTTGATGCCACCAATGGTGTCAAGATCGAGAACTACGATGTTACCGCAGCAGCCAACAAGAACTACGACCTTCTCGTAGCCGACATCCAGGCTGACCAGACTGCCAACAATAACGGCGCTACCGACCCTAAGTACAACACCAATGGTGTTCCTACCCTCTTCAAGCACAAACTCTCACAGGTACTCTTCTCTGCAGTGACTGTTGACAGCAACAAGGCAGCGTATGACTACAAGACCAATGACGGCATTACCTTCACCCTCAACTCAATTACTTTCACAAAAATCGACAAGATCAACACCTACACCCAGGGTGTAAGTACCACTTCTCTCGATGGTGCGTGGGGAACTGCCTCAGCTACTGACAACCTGACATACGCCAACTATACTTCAGGCAAGGAGCTTACAAGTACTGTAACCCCTCTTGTAGATGCTGAAAACCTGTATTACTATCTTCCTCAGACTTTCGAGCAGGACAAGACAGATTCCGACTGCTTCGTAGTTAGCTACAAGATCACATACGCTAACGGTACCGAAGAGAACCTCACTGCTACCTTCCCTCTCAACAGCGCAACTGCCGAGAAAGTCATCTTCGACAAGTGGGAAATGGGCAAGCGTTACACCATCAACCTCAAGTTCTCTCTCAACGAGATTCTCTGGGATCCTGCAGTTGAGGATTGGGAGGATGTTAACAAAGAGGTAACTGTAAGCTAACGATTCCGACTTTGCATGCTCCGGCAATGACAGGAGCGACAGCCCGGTGGAGAGTGAAATCTCCCCCGGGTACCAAAAAAGAACAAAAAAAATGACATTCAGACACTTGGGCATATCGATTCTTACAGCGGCAGCACTGCTCCCGCTTCTGGGGTCGTGCGCCAAGATTGAGACCGGGACAAGGTCCGGCGACAGGGAAATCACCTACACCCTGCCTCCGATAAAAACTTCCACCAAAGCCGCTACCACGACTCCGTTCGACAAAAGTCAGACCTTCGGCAGCCGCGCCTACAAGCTCGACGCAGGCAAAAATTGGCACCAGAACTACAGCGACGGCGAGATTTTCATCCCGGACAACGAGATATCATACCAGAGCGATGGTAACTGGAGAGCGGCCAGCGGCCAGCATTATTATTGGAAGCGCGACGGCTCATCACTCACGTTCCTGTCCTGGGCGCCGTACACTTTCGGCGGCACGGGCAGTCTCGTCTCATCTGACAACCTTACGATCGACGACACCTCCCGCGAATTCACATACACCGGCTGGGCGATGAGCGCCACCGCAGGCTACGGCTACACGAAAGACAGCGACGGCAACTACATCCGCAATACAGCCGACGGCAGCGTGGACCTGCTGCTCGCGAAATCAGCTGACCGCACGGTGGACAACTCCTCCGCCGGAGTGCTCACCGAATTCGTGCATCAGCTCTGCAACGTCAGGGTTCTGGCTACCATAATGGACGAACCTACAGCGGGAGAAGAGTGGCACGTCACCAAAGTCGAACTTTCAGACATCTACACCAAGGCAAATCTCCTGAGAGGAGCCACCACTGACATAAAGACCGGTATCTGGGGAGGATGGTCGGACACAGCCACCTACACCTATGACACCTCATCCAGTCCCATAGAACTCACCTACACCGATCCGAACACGGAGGTGGAGATATTCCCGCGGACACTGATGCTTCCGCAGTCGGTTCTCACCGTAAATTCGACTTCAAGCACCCGTTCCCCGAAGATAAAAATTTACTATAACGACGAGAACGGCGACGCCAAGACCCTCGAGGGAGTATTGGCCTCCAATACCGTCGTCGATCTGTCCACCTGGCTTGCCGCCAAAAGCATCACCTACCACATCTACATCAGTACCGTGGATTACTGGATTGATTTCGATGCCAGTGCGACCAACTGGGAGGACGGCACGAAGCAGGAGATCATAATAGGGAGCAACTGACGATGAAGACGAAACTGGGACTCATACTGATTGCCTGCCTCGCGCTCGCAGCCTGCCAGACCTCGAAGATTGAAATCCCCGAGGTCGAGGGCGAGATGATTTCGTTCTCGTCAAGTACCTCTGCGGCGGATAATGTCACCAAAACCGGAGCCGGTTCATCCCTCATCAATTCTGACGGACTTCTCCAGGGACAGTCGTTCGGCATCTACGGCTATAAATCCGTGGACGACATCACGGGATTTAACAATGTCTTCTCCAGTTCGGCGGCACAGGAAGTTTATTACACCACGACAGAGCTCTCGAAGACCGATGCCAAAGGCAACGCCTATACGGTAGCAGCCAACACCTGGACCTACGACGACCGCCAGAAATGGGAGCGCGCCAAGCACTACCGCTTCCGCGCATTCTGGCCATACACCGCCGACATCAACCAGGCGTCCACCGCCAAGTTCCTCGCCATCGAGTACAAGCAGGTGGAGGGCTATGACCTGATGGTCGCCTACTCTACCCGCTGTCCGCGTGAAGATGCGACGGCTGCCGATCCTACCGGTACCCGACGGGTTCCGATGCAGTTCCACCATGCCCTGTCGGGACTCAGATTCAAATTCAAGTTCAAGGACGGGCTTAAGAACATCTCAGATGTGGTCACCGGACTCTACGTGAATGGGCTCTACCTTTCAGGAACAATGATTTACGGCGAAGCGAACGGGACTACTGACACCGCCGAAACCATCCGCTGGAACATCGGTGAGAACAACTTCGACACATCGACCAGAATCTTCGACTGGACGGGCACGGACGACGAAAGCGACTCCGATTGCAGGAAATTCTCGGCCGACGCTGACGGTAACGTCACAGAGGCGACCGTATTCGACGGCGACAAGGTGGTCTTCGCCATTCCGCAGTATCTCAACAAGTACGACTACCGCCAGACCCGCGTCTATTTCACCACCAAGAGCGGCGGAACTGCAGTGCAGAGCGCGCTGATTCCTGCAACTGACCTGGAATCTGGCAAGATATACACATACACTATTATCATCAGCGGGTCCAGCGTCAAGGTCAACGTGGACATAGAAGACTGGACAGAAACCCAGTCCAACGTAGATATATATTTCTAGACGATGAAGTTATTCAGGCACATAGGTTTCACTGTACTTTTTGCCTCACTGCTGACGGCTTCTTCCTGCGACAGGCAGAAAGAGGGATTGCAGTCCGGCACAGGAAGCGTAGTCATAAACATCACCAACCCTGCAGAGCTGAAGACCAAACACTCGGACGGTGAAGGGTCCGACGCGAGTGACGGCGGCATTATGAAGACGCTCGGTGTGTGGATTATCACCGACGGCGCGGCCAACGGAGACTACAAATACACCATAATTAAGCGTGACCTCAGCACTCCCGATGCAGCCACACATACGGTGGAATTCACAGATATCGCCCGCGGCAACTACTTTCTCGTTATAGCGGCGAACTACGACCAGACCACGATGACTGCTTCGAATTATGCCGAAGGAACCTCGGTTGTAGACGACTTTACCGCATCATTCGTCAAGATTTCGCCATCTTCGACCGCTTCGGAACTTTCCGACGGGCAATCCCCGACATTCAATGACACATACGGTATGCCGTCGTCATACGAAACGACCTTCAGCGTGGCTGCGGGCGAGAATGTAATCAACGCAAGTCTGCGCCGGTGCGTGGGGCGCCTGACTTTCAATGTCCGCAACAACCTCGACGACTACGAACTCTTCATCCACAGCATCGGACTTTCCAAATACAACCGCAGCAAGGGACACGTTTTCGAAAGCGAAGGCATAGACGGCACTTATGTGGATTTCCCGGACCTCCCTGCTATGGACCAGGATGGCGACGGCACTCCGGACGGTCTCGTCCAGGTCGGCCCGCGCGCCTACAAGAATGTCTATGACATCTATCTCTTCGAGACGAATCCGGCTGACTCCATCAATTTCGATATGCTGGCCGCCCTTTATCCAAAAGGGACGGACAAGAGCGTGGTAAAGGTGACCTCCAGAACGCAGTCTCCGTATGAGATACAGGGTAACACTGCCTCGTTCACGAGCGGCGGACAGTATATGATCCGCTCGGCATATTCGTCGAATTATTACCTCGGAGACACGGGATCTGCCGGCTCCGGCACTCTCGTGGCCACTGAGCTGACCAGCGACGACGACATAAAGGCTCTCAGCAACATCACCGCCTATTTCTGGAAGTTCTCATCTTCTACGGGCTATTCCACCACCATTCAGAATGTCGCCACCGGCAATTACCTGACACTCAGTTCATCCGGAGCATCGCTTTCGAGCACTTCATCGAGTATTTCCAGCAGCACAGGGTCCAATAATACAGTCGTGAGGTTTTCTATATCATCAGTATTGGGGTGGACTACTACATATTACCTTTCATTTAACGGAAGTACAATTTCAACATCAACATCAAGGAATAGTCAACAAAGAAACTGGTACGTCCGCCCGGTCATAACCGGTACCGGCGGCACAGTTTACGAGTTCGACAATCCTGAGCTGAATGTCGTAAGCATTCCGCGAAACGACCGACCTATCAAATACATCGACAACTATGGTGCTTCGCAGCTGCTCACGAAGATTTCCCGCAACGAGCACGTGACGGTGAACATAAATGTCTTCTACAACCGCGAACTCGGCGAGTTCAACTTCGAGGTGCTCGACTGGGACGACGGCGGAGAACACGAGACCACTTTTGATTAAAAGAGATTGCGATGAAAAAAAAGACATACATTAACATATTGGCATTGGCCCTGATTATGCTCACCCCTGTTTCCTGCGTAAAGGAGAATCTGGGAGAGAATCCTGCGGTCTCTGCCAGCGAGGAAGGCTTCCTTACCTTCGATTTCGGTTCTGCCGAGAGCGTGCAGGTCGTAACCAAATCTTCCGTAGAGCACAAATACGAGATGCAGATCCACAATTTCTACCTCTTCGTATTCGACAAGACCGGTGCGAAGGTGGTGGGTCAGTATTTCGACACCGACAACGAGTATTCTTCGACAGATGATTTCGAGGCTGACAACTGCTGGTATGTGAACAATGCCACAGATAACGATTACAGCAACGCAAACGGAAAAACCACCGGTACCGTCAGGGTAAAGATTTCCTCCGGCACCGACATGAACATCTATATGCTTGCGAACCTCGACGCCGATATGGTGAAAATATCATCCGACCTGCTCTCCGCCACCATCGCGAACGAAGACGATCTCAAGAAATTCACTGTTTACATGAACCAGACCATAGTCACCCGCAACGGATATTTCCCGATGTACGGAGTTCTCAAAGGGGTGACCGTCAAGGACAGTGACTCATATACCTCCGGCAGCATCAAGATTTACAATCTCAAGGATGGTAACGGCAATGCCACCCTGCAGCTCAAGCGCATCGATGCCAAAGTCCGCTTCGTCTTCAAGAAGGGGTCACGTCCCGATGCAAAAGGCCAGACCTGCGAAAGCTTCGAGCCACTGTCCTGGCAGGTATGCAATGTACCGCGCATCTCTTATGCGCTGGGTTATGCGGAGAGAGGCATCTCCGCCACCTGCGGGGAGGATATTGTGTCCGTGGACCCTGCCACAACGCCTTCTGACGCGAATTATTCTCAGTATGCAGCCAATTTCTTCGATACCGAGGCTTTGACTTTTGAGGAATATCCGTCTTCGGATGAGAGCGCATTCACCTTCTATATGATGGAGAACCGGCAGAGTCCGAAAAAGTCCGCTGTAGTGAATGGGGATGCAGTGACAAGCTATCAAAACCGCTCCCGCCGCATCAAAGTCGGTGAGGCTGGAACCGACAACGAACTCAATGAGGAAGTGACGGTAAATTATGTGGTCGACGGCAAGTCCTACGAGAGGACGATGCGCGTCTTCGAGTATATGAACGACTTCTCCACCTATGTCCTGGTCAGGGGCCGCGTGACTATGACTCTCAACGGAGACGATGCAGGGCAGAACCTCGGCGCGGAGGTTACCTATCTCATTCCCCTCGGGAACTGGACCTCGACCATCGACTCTGCAGGCCCTGGGGACAGCAAGGACACTTACGGCAACGTTGATGACTATAACATCATCCGCAACTACAACTATACCTACACGGTGACGGTCAACTCTGTGAACAACATCCGCGTGGAGGTGGACAGCAGCAATGACGGCTCCGCTTCCGTGATAGAGAATCAGCCGGGTGCCTGGGGCGATGTAACGGTGGCAAAAGAGGAAATCGCCATCTGCGACTGCCACTATGTCTCGAAGACCTTGAATTTCCATTTGAAGAATTTCTTCGAAAGAGGTGCGATTGACCAGACGCACGACATTTCCGACCAGCTCACCTGGTCCATTAAGACTCCGTTCGGCGAGGGAGAGCCGAGAAAGGAAGGCGGTATCGACATCACCGACGGTCTCGACTTCCGCTGGGTGCATTTCCGACTAAACAAGAAGGATGCTAATGGAGAATACTTTACTGATATGAGGCGCAAATATGTCGACCGGACTTTCGAGTCGCTTTCCACCTGGCGCACCGCTTCACAGAACAAGGAAGGGGACGGAGTTACCGACGGTCTTGCCGGCTACCACAACGACGGCATCATGGACGTGCAGGCTCTGGTGAAGTATATGAAGGAACAGGTGCAGAAATATCTTGAGAACCCCGAGTCCAGCGATTTCGACAGCGCTACAGACCCAAAGATCAGCGTGACGGTCTTCGTGGACGAGTATTACTACGACAAGAACCCTCTCACGAACGAGAGCTCCCCTACCCTTTGGAAGACTTTTGTGAACGTCGACGACCGCAAGCTGCATATCCTGTGTAACTCGAACCTGAGCAAGGATCTCGAATCCCGCTCCACCGGCTCTGTCATCACCATCCAGCAGCACTCGATACAGTGCATCTTCAATACGGACGAGTCCAATACCGATCTCACCACAGCCTGGGGAGTGGAAAATGAGGATGAGTTCGAAAAGGGTCTTAGAGAGAAAGATTCAAGCACCGGAAAATACACCAAATCCCCTTATTGGAGCACATATGACTCGGCAAACAGAGGAAACAGTGACAATTTCAACGGACTGTTGAACACCGCCAAGGAGTGGGGACTTTGTGATGCAAGTAGCACGACGTTCAAAACCGGCAGCGAATGGGGAACTTATATGGCCATCGAAGTTGACAACGATACCCCTCAACTTAATGACACATACAGTTACCTTCGTTACTCCTGTATGATCCGTAACCGAGACAACAACGGTGACGGCAAGATCGACCGCAATGAACTCCGCTGGTACACGGCCTCCATCCAGCAGCTCATCGGAATGTTCGTAGGAAAGAACCTTCTGAACAAGACCACACAGCTATATAACCGCACTCCGGAAGAAATGGCCTCAACCGATGCTAAAATCTGGCAGCAGCACGTAGCCTCCAGTACGGCTGATGGCAGCAACAGCAATGCGCCTATGATGGTATGGGCGGAAGAGGGCGTTTCCGTCGGCGGATACAATTCGTGGAATGATGTTACAGACTATGGTACTGTTCGCTGTATCAGAAATCTCGGTTATCTGGGCGGAGTATCAGACGAAAGCTACACTATGAGCGAAAAGCCGCAGAACTATGTGGAAGTGACGACCTCCACCGATGGCAAACGCTTCGATGCGTCCAACCTCAACTCAAAGGCTCTGCGCTACTATACATCCAAGGAACTTCCTATGCACGCGGAAACAGCACCGGAAAACCAGCTCTACAAGGTGTTCGAAATGCAGTCAGGGTCCAAAAGTATGACTTCCTGCCTTTTCGAGGCGTTCAATACGAATGTGGACGAAAAGATTGCCGCCGGTGAAGAAAACGATATATGTCCGGAAGGCTGGCGAGTGCCGAATCAGCTTGAAATGGCCTTAGCTTTTTATTACGCCGGCGAAACAACTCCAACATTCTGCAGAACCTACTTCTCGTTCGGACCTTACGGATCAAACAAAATTACGAACAAACACGGATACAAGATAAAAGGGAATATCAACGTTTCCGATTCGGAAACCATTGACACCTACCGCTGCGTTCGCGACATCCGCGTGGACTAAACAGTAAAACTGAGGCACAAACATAAAATCATGCGATTATGGGAACATATTTAGCGATGGGATTAAAGCTGGTTTTTCAAGCATACAAGCCTGATGTAGTGAAATACGCCGAGAAGGATTCGACAGTGGAAGATGTACTCAAGCAGCTGGAAATGAAATACGATCTTGGAGACGTCTACACGCGTTATGAGAAAGACGATTGTTTTGAATACAGACTGGACGACAACGTGTTACAACAGGAGTTATGCCCCTTCCTGAATGATTTCTATGATTTGCGATATGATAATGAGAGAAAAGACTACAAGGATGAAGTAATTGCAGCCATAAATGAATTGCCCGACCAGACGTTATCCTCGATAATACCCCTTCTGAAAGAGAAAAAATTTGAGCTATTTCAGACTGATGATTATTCTAAATATATGTATATGGGCGATTGGGGTCTGATGAGCGACAAAATCTGGACACACACCGAGTGCGCCATATTGAGTCTGGACGGCAAGTTTATAATGGAATGCTACGGGAGCTTGTTTTATTTCCTGCGCAAAAGTATTGTTGCACAATTGCCAGACTACAAATTGAATCAAGCCGTTGACGTTTGGCTTGCTGAATAGTTACCCCGGTCCCAAGTCGGCCCAAACACGGTCACCGAGCTTGCCAAAGGGCCACCAAATAAGTCGGCCCAAACACGGTCTCCGAGTTTGCCAAAGGGCCACCAAATAAACACGAGTGTTTCGGGGATTCTCCCCATCACTATATAAAACAACGCCTCCGGGATGCCGATGTGAATCGACGTCCCGGATTTCATTGTAAAACTATAAGTATCCGGTGAAAGTCTGCGATTCCCAGTCCACAACTGACGGAGCCCAGTAAATGCGACGGCCCTCGAGATTGATTTTGAATGTGTAGGCACTGCTGTCCGGTAATGTCACTGACAACAGACATCTCAAATCCATTGGTCAGCATATTCTTCGCCGTCGGTGAAGTTAAAGACTACATCAAGGCCGATACCGCTTCCCTGGTCAACCCCGTGACACGACAGATAAAGTCTAACGGAGACCCCTCCATTAACATATTTTTTGCCGTCTCGAGCTTGCCTCTGGCCTCGCCTTCCGCAAGACCATCTGCCTTACCTTTGGCTTCGCCTTCTGCGAGACCTTTGGCCTCACCTTCGGAGAATCCGCTGTCGTGAGCTTGCTTTGCAGCCTTTTTCGCAGCCTGCTCCACGGCATATTCCATTACATTCTCGTAGTCGTATTTCATTTTCTGATCCTCTAAGTATGCTAATTGTTCGTCGTCGGTGAAGT